>JAAXHY010000176.1 GCA_012270665.1 Dehalococcoidia bacterium | reverse complement strand
CCCCTCGGATTCTTCATCGCTCACAAGCAGGGCAACTGGCTGGACCCCACCGTAGTGGCGATTGCTCTGATTCTGATGTCCATTCCCATCATGGTCAGCATTCCCGCATTCGTCTGGGCTACCTGTCTCAAGCTCGATGTCCTGCCCTGTTCGGGATGGGGCGGCTTCTGGGACGTCAGAATCATCGGCCCCGCCGTTACTATGGGAATCCCGGGCGTCGCGGGCCTTCTGAGACTTATGCGCGCCAGCACGCTGGACGTCATGGGACAGGACTTCATCAGGACGGCGTATTCCAAGGGACTATCCCCCGCGCTCGTGGACTATCGCCACGTCTTCAAGAACGCCATGATACCCATAATAACCGTCCTCGCGTTCACGATGGCCGGAATATTCGGCACCAGCTTCATCGCGGAACTGCTTTTCGGAATACCGGGCCTCGGCAATCTCGCCATTGAATCCGTCTGGAACCGCGACTATCCGGTCATTATGGCTATAACGCTCATAGGCGCGACTGCGTTCGTGCTGGCGAACCTGCTCGCCGACATCGCCTATTCGATAGTGGACCCCAGGATTAGGTACAGGTGAGCCAGAGAAGCGAACAATTGACTGCCTCCGACCTGGAGGAAATCGAGGCCAGGGGACGTTCGCAGGGACATCTGGCCAGGGCGTGGTCTCGCCTCATCAGAAAGAGACTGGCCGTCGTCTGCGTCGCAATCCTGACAATCGTTTACCTGACCGGAATCTTCGCCCCCGTGATTGCGCCCTACCAATACACCGATCAGGACTACACCGCCATCAAGCAGCCCCCCAGCGCGCGGCACTGGGCCGGCACTGACCTCAAGGGCAGAGATGTACTAACCCGTGTAATGTGGGCCATACAGAACACCCTGGTCATCACTTTCGTGGCCATGGCCACCGGCGGATTGGTGATAGGCGTCACGCTCGGTCTTGTATCCGGATATTTCGGCGGACGAGTGGACTCGCTGATAATGCGTATTGGCGAAGTGTTCTCCTCCTTCCCCGACATATTGCTCATGATACTCCTGGCCGCCACCATCGGCCCCAGGGTCAAGAACTTCGTCCGAGCCGTCGAAGACAACACCTTCCTGGATGGGTTGGTGTCAATAGGCATCGCGGACTATTTCGTGATCTCTCTCGCGCTCGTATCTTTCGGATGGATAGGCATGGCGCGCCTGGTGCGGGGACAAGTTCTCGCTCTCAAAGAGACCCAGCACGTGGAGGCGGCTCAGTCAATCGGCGCAAGCGCTCCCAGGATACTATTCGTTCACCTCTTGCCAAATGCCATAAGCCCCATAGTCGTTTCCGTAACCATGGGAATGGGAGCGGTGGTCGGCGCGGAGATAATTCTCAGCTTCCTGGGGCTTGGTATCCAACCGCCCAGGCCAAGCCTGGGCACCATGCTGTATGAAGCGGGCAGCATCAGCGCTCTCAGAGTGGTTCCTTGGATGCTCATTGCCCCAGGCATCGTCGCATGGACTCTCGTCCTCTGCTGGAATCTGCTCGGAGACTCTCTGAACGATGTGCTGAATCCAAGAACAAGATGATTTTCTCAACCGTATGAAAACCGAAGACGATATGGGAGACTTGGAATGGGTTTCAACCTTCTGATTCTGAGAACCGGAGACCCCAGCGACAGTGAGAGTAGTATAGACCACTGGCCGGATATGCTCAGAGAATCAATATCGGACATCGAGGTAAACGTCGCGCGCTCGGTCGGCGAGGCGATGGAGATGATAGGCGAGGCCGACGCCGCTTTCGGCAACATCGTCCCCGAAGTCTTCGAAAAGCGGACCAAACTGCGCTGGATAGCATGCCCCCAGGCAGGCCCCGCAGCCGGCTACTATCACCCCGACCTCATACACAGCGACGTGATAGTCACCAACACCCGCGACATCTACAACGACCACATATCCAATCACATCATGTCCTACGTCCTCGCATTCGCCCGCGGCCTGCACACCTACATTCGCAGCCAGGTCCAAGGGGAGTGGGAACCCGGCTATGAGATCGTGAACCTGCCCGACTCCACCGCCGTGGTCGTCGGAATCGGAGGAATAGGCGGCGAGACCGCCAGGCTCTGCTCCGAGTTCGGCATGACCGTCATAGGCGTGGACCCCAGGGTGGAGTCCCCGCCCGAGGGCGTATCCGAAATAGTGCGTCCTGACAACCTCGATGAGGCGCTGCCCAGCGCCGACTTCGTCATAGTGACCGTCCCCGAAACACCGCAGACACAGGGCCTCTTCACCATCCAGAAGTTCAGGCTCATGCGCCCGTCCGCCCACTTCATCAATATAGGACGAGGCGCTACGGTCGTCCTGGACGACCTCGTGACCGCGCTCGAAAACGGCGAGATTCGCGGCGCCGCCCTCGATGTATTCGAGATCGAGCCTCTGCCCCCAGGACATCCCCTCTGGGCAATGCCCAACGTCATCATCACGCCCCACTGCGCGGGCGCTGGCCCCTACCTCGATGACCGCCGCGCCGAACTCTTCCTCGAGAACTGTGTCCGATTCAACGATGGCAAGAAACTCAAGAACATCGTGGACAAGGCCAACTGGTTCTGACTAATGAATCTCTACCTCATAGACGGCACATACGAACTCTTCCGAGCGCACTTCGGCGCGCCGGCCCGAACCGCCCCCGACGGGCGTCCTGTCGGGGCCGTTGCCGGGCTGATACAGTCGCTCCTCCTTCTGCTTCGTGAAGAGCGCCCGGACTTCATAGCCTGCGCGTTCGATCACGTCGTCGAATCCTTCAGGAATGAACTGTTCGACGGGTACAAGACCGGCGACGGGGTTCCAGAAGACCTGTTTGCCCAGTTCGGTCTGGCCGAAACGGCGGCTCGCTCTCTCGGCATTGCCGTCTGGCCCATGGTCGAGTTCGAGGCCGACGACGCGATAGCCTCCGCCGCCGCAAGATGGAAGGATGACCCGGGCCTCGAAAAGATAGTCATATGCTCGGTGGACAAAGACCTCATGAATCTCGTGGAGGGTTCGCGCGTCGTCGTATGGGACCGACGCCGCAAGCTCACCTACACCGAGGCGGAAGTCGTCGAGCGCTTTGGGGTTCCCCCGTCCTCGATACCGGACTACCTCGCGCTGGTCGGCGACTCCGCGGACGGTATCCCCGGCGTGCCGAGATGGGGCGCCAAGGGCACGGCGGCCGTTCTGTCCGAGTATGGCCGAATGGAAGACATCCCCGATTCATACGATGATTGGACTATAACGGTGCGCGGGGGCGGGACACTGGCCCGGAACCTCGCCGCCAATCGTGAAGACGCTCTCTTGTACAAGAAGCTCGCTACCCTGAGGACCGACGCCCCGATCTCCGAGTCCATCGAAGGCGCGCGGTGGGCAGGCGCGCGTCAGAGCGAATACCTTGACTTGTGCGAAGAACTTGGCCTGGAGCGACTAAAGGACCTTCCCCACAGGTGGCGGTGAAGAGAGTACCCCCGGTGGGACTCGAACCCACGCGCCTGGCTCCGGAGGCCAGCGCTCTATCCTCTGAGCTACGGGGGCGTAACAGCGATTCCAATATAACAAGGCGCATTTGCCTGTACAAGTTTGGTCATAGGCTCAAAATGCGGATTGACGGTTTATTTGAAGTGATTTTATGTACTTGAAGACTCGATTGCAAAGGCGCTAAATCACACTTGACATACCAGTTAGAGGTTAATATGATTATCCAGCGTTGGTGTCGCGTCGAATGATCGGCGCGGCATATGTGCGCCAAGCTATCGTTTGTCTGGTAATCCGGTTAAGTGAAATCAAATTTGTAAGCGCAGAAATCATTCATCTCGAGAGGGGGTCAGATGAAAAGCCGTTTCCCCATCAGGGTATTAGTTACAGCCCTGCTTTCTTCAATTCTCGTATTTGCATTAATCGCCTGTCAGGGCCCTCCGGGTGAGCCTGGTCTTCCGGGCCTTCCTGGAAACCCTGGTAACCCCGGCGAGGCCGGTCCTCCGGGAGCTCCGGGTGAGCCTGGTCTTCCAGGCCATCCCGGCAACCCTGGTAACCCCGGCGCCCCTGGACCTCCGGGCCCTCCTGGACCTCCGGGAGTCAATGGCATTGACGGCGTATCGCCCCAGGCTGCGGTCTCTTTGAGCAAGTCATCTATCGCGGCCATCGGCGATCCGTTCATAGTAACAGGCTCTGGATTCATACCCGGCGAGCCTATTGAATTGGCTCTGGACATTAGCCCAGACAATCACATTCACCTGGAAGGCGGCGAGGTGACCGCCAACGCCTCCGGCGCCTTCAGAGTTGGCATCGCCGAGATAGGCGCGACCGACGCCTCCGGCGTTCTCACATTCCTCGCCGAGGGTGAGGATGGCAGTCTGGCCAGCACTCCGGTCAGAATAGTCTCTTCTCCGGTAAACGTCACCGCCGTGGACTCCAGTTTGTCAACTAGCGTCACACCCGCTGGTGAGGCCGCAACGGTCGCGGGCGCGGGCTTTGTGGCCGGCGAAGCGGTTACGCTGTCAGTTGTCGGCGTAGCCGGTGGAAGCGACCGGATCCTGGTCGGCACCAATGCGAACGACTCCGGCGCCTTCATGGTAGATGCTCCAAACCCGCTTGAACCCGGTGTTTACTCTCTCAGGGGAATTGGAAGCAAGGGATCGTCCGCTACCACGCCACTCGTTGTTTGTAGCCCTGAAGAAGATGAGAAATGCAAGTAACAGTCTGAGGGCTTGAAAGCCTCTCTTTCTGGCAAGCAATAGACGCTGAATACGCCTCCCTGCAATGGGGAGGCGTATTCTTTGTGGCTGTCGAAAGCCCTTTGCGTCAACCCTCTCACACTACTACTGAGCCTCCCCATTGCTGTATAATCCGTCACCAATACCCCCGTGGCCTCTGCCCCGCTGTGGAGAATCATGATTGGATGCCCTGGGCGCTCACCTGCTTCTTGAACTGAAAGAGTGTGACTCAGAATTGCTGAATGACCTGGATTGCGTGCGCGAGGTACTGATGCGCGCCGCGAGTGAGTCCGGGGCGACCGTAGTCGGCGACACCTTCTATAAGTTCCAGCCAATCGGCGTCACCGGCATAGTCGCGATTGCCGAATCCCATATTGGAATCCACACCTGGCCTGAATATGCATACGCCGCGGCGGACATCTTCACATGCGGACAATCCCTTCGTCCTTACCGCGCCGCCGAGTTGATCATACAGGGCCTGCGCTGCGGCGAACCGTCCATCACCGAGATCAAGCGTGGTATCGTGGTTCCTCGGACCGTAGCCGCGGGCATTAGGTAGGTAATCACGAATGGAAGGCCCGCCACCCGGAGATTGGCACTACGAGCTGATAACGTCCGACTTGTATCAGGCCGAGCGCATCCGGCAGGTTTACTACTCAGGTCGCACGCCCTTCCAGGATGTTGTCGTCATGGAGGGAGCGGCGTTTGGACGCAGCCTCGTTCTCGACGGCAAGACCCAGTCAACCGAGGTTGACGAATTCGCCTATCACGAGGGGATCGTGCATCCCGCGATGATAGCCCACCGGGAGCCCAGGTCCGTATTTGTCGCGGGAGGCGGTGAAGGAGCCACCATCAGGGAAGTCCTGAAGCACAGGACTGTCGAGAGGGTGGTAATGGTAGATATAGACCGGAAGGTCGTCGAGCTATGCAGGGAGCATCTTCCCAATCACCACGGCGACTCTTTCGACGACCCTCGAGTCGAGCTTATTCACGACGACTGTTTGGCCCATCTTGAGAAGAACGAAGAACTATTTGATGTATTCGTCATAGACGTTCCCGATCCTCTCGAGGCGGGACCGGCTTATCTTCTCTTCACCCGGGAGTTCTATGCGCTGCTGAGAGACCGTATGCGACCGGAAGGACTGATGGTTGCCCAGTCTGGACCGACCGGGCCTTCATTCTACGAGCAGTGCTTTTCCGCGGTCGCCAAAACCGTATCGAGTGTATTTCCTGTGGTCGCGCTGTCCGAAACCTTCGTGCCCAGCTTCGGTTCCACCTGGGGCTTCGTAATCGGGTCGCTCGGGCCTGATCCCGCCTCGTTGCCGATCAAGGAAGTTGATCGTAGGCTCTCTCAGCGTGTCGAAGGAGACCTTCGCTACTTCGACGGCACTACGCTCAAGGGTATGGTGTCGGTCCCCAAATATCTACGCGCCTCTGTTGCCGC
>JAAXHY010000582.1 GCA_012270665.1 Dehalococcoidia bacterium | reverse complement strand
GACATCGCCCGCGTCAGAGACACGGCGGACGCGCTGCAGGCCGTATTCCAGGTCGAGACCCAAGCAGTCGCGGCAGGCTATCGCATCCGCACTGAAGACCGGCGTCGCGCCGAGAACATGGGAGTCGCCATCATCATCCTAGACAACTCGAACTCCTAACCCAATCGTTGACTGGCCCGCGTCCGCGCCCATATCATTTCAGGCATGAACCAGCAGACAAAGACCGGCATACTCCCCAACACACGCGCCCTCATGAGGTCCGCGCGCCCCCGCCAGTGGACTAAGAACCTCGCCGTCTTCCTCCCTCTCTTCTTCAGCGTCAACGAGGCCTGGACCTTAGACGACCCCCAGACCGCCCTCGTCTTCGGCATCAAGGCCATCGCCGCCGCGGCAGTCTTCTCCCTCGTCAGCGGCGCCGTCTATCTCATCAACGACCTCGCCGACAGGAAGCGCGACCGAGCCCATCCCACCAAGCGAAACAGGCCCATCGCATCCGGCGTCCTCTCCCCCCGACTGGCGGCGGCCGTGGCGGTCATCCTGATACTTGCCGGACTCGCAGCCGCCCTCTACCTCGGCCCTCGATTCGGCATCGTCATTTCGATCTACATCATCGTTCAGGCCGCATACTCAGCCCGCCTCAAGAACATCGCCCTCCTCGACGTATTCTCCGTCGCCTCCGGCTTCGTGCTGCGCGTGCTTGGTGGCGCGGTCGTCATCGGCGTGCCAATATCCCCCTGGCTCTACATCTGCGCCGGACTTGGCTCGCTGTTCATCGCGCTCGCCAAGCGACGAAGCGAACTCGCCCGCGCCGGAGAATCCGCCGGAGATCAGCGCGGCATTCTCGGCGCATACACCCTCGGAATGCTCGACCAGATGATAGGCGTCGTCGC
This sequence comes from Dehalococcoidia bacterium, assembly GCA_012270665.1. Next base: position 2,871 of record JAAXHY010000582.1, on the reverse strand, counting down.
CACCTCCGCCGTCGTCAGCTACGCGCTCTACACATTCACCGCCGCGAACCTGCCCGACAACCACTCCATGATGCTAACCCTGCCCTTCGTCGTGTACGGCGTGTTCAGGTACATCTACCTCGTCCACACCCGCGACATCGCCGAAAGCCCCGAGGAAATCCTCATCGGCGACCTCCCCATGATACTCGCCGTCATCCTCTGGCTCGCCACCGGCGCCGCCATCCTCCTTCTGTACAGATAAATCCGCGCCCGTTCAGCCCGCTACTCCGTTGCGAACCCATTGCCCCTGTCGGTTCCATCCTGAATATCCTAATATCCCGTAAATCCTGCTTCCGACAAAATCGTCGTAAGACCTATCCGGCGCCGAAGCCCGATAGCGGCCCTCATCCCGCTATGCTAAACTCCGCGCACATTCCCAAGAGAGAACAACAAGGAGTTCGACAATGGTCCCGCCCGGCGACGTGTTCGGAATCATCCCAATCTGGCTCGCGGTGTACGCGCTGTCCATCGCCGCCTTCGCCACGGCGGCGTACATCCTCTACCTTCGCGTATTCCGATTCGTCCTGCTCGGCAAGGACCCCGAGAGATTCGACCAGCCCGTCCGTAGATTCTTCGGCGCGCTCCCCTTCATATTTGGCCAGCGAAAAGTCCTCCAGAGCGTCTCGCTCAGAGACCGCGCCGGGCTCGCCCACTTCTTCATCTTCTGGGGCTTCCTCTCCTTCACCGCCAGCTACATCCTCTACATCTTCGCAGACTCCATCTGGCCCCAGTTCTCCGAAACCATACTCACCGACGCCGGCGTCAAGATCTTCACCACCTACCTCGACATACTCGCCATCGTATTCTTCGTCGTCCTGGTATGGGCCGCTGTCCGCCGCTGGGGAATCAAGCCCCGCCGCCTCAACTTCGACCTCACCCAGAAGGGCGAATCCGCCATAATTCTGCTGCTCATAGCCTCCCTGATGCTCTTCACCCTGCTCACCGAGGCGTTCTACGTCGCCTCCGGCGGACACGGCCCCCACGCCGACGCGCTCATCGGGCGTCCGCTCGGCGAAGCATTCGCCAACGCCGGCATAGACGGCCACCTCGCCAACGCGCTCCAGGGCGTGTTCTGGTGGCTCCACCTCGCCGTCATCCTTGGCTTCTCCCTATACATTCCGCTCTCCAAGCACATGCACATCGTCGCGGCCCCGATCAGCTTCTTCACGCGCAAGCTCGACGAGCGCGGCACACTGGCCACTCCCGACCTCGAGGCCACCCTCGACAATGAGGAGGCGCTCGGCGCGAGTAAGATACAGGACTTCACATGGAAAGAACTGCTCGATGGCTACTCCTGCGCCGTCTGCGGTCGCTGCTCCGACAACTGTCCCGCCAACATCACCGGCAAGATTCTCTCGCCCATGCACATAGTCGAGAACATGAAGGAGCACGTCCTAGAATTCGGCGACGGCGTATCCTCCGGCAGCGATGAGCAGGACTCCAAGCCCATGATCGGCAACTGGATCGCCGAGGAGGCACTGTGGGACTGCGTCACTTGCGGCGCGTGCATACAGGAATGCCCGGTGGGAGTCGAGCATATAGACTCCATCGTGGATATGCGCCGCTTCCTAGTTATGGAACAGGCCTCCATGCCCGACACTGCCATGAACGCCCTGCTCAGCATGGAGCAGCGCGGACACCCCTGGCGCGGCACCACCTACTCACGCACCGACTGGGCTGACGGACTGGACATCCCCACACTCGCGGAAAAGCCGGACGCGGAGATACTCTTCTGGGTTGGATGCACCGCCGCGCTCGAACAGCGCAGCCAGAGCGTCGCCCGCGCCATGGCCTCCGTGCTCAGGCGCGCCGGAGTGGACTTCGCCATCCTGGGCGATGAAGAGTCCTGCACCGGCGACCCCGCGCGTCGAATGGGCAACGAGTACCTCTACCAGGTAATGGCGCAGCAGAACATCGAGACCATGAACAGCTACGACGTCAAGAAAGTCGTGACCATCTGCCCGCACTGCTTCAATACCATCAGGAACGAGTATCCCCACCTCGGCGGTAACTACGAGGTCCTGCACTATACCGAGTTCGTCAACGACCTGATAAGCGAGGGCAAAATCAGGCCGGTCACCGAGATAAACACGACAGTCGCCTACCACGACTCCTGCTACTTGGGCAGGCACAACGGCATCTACGACGCGCCCCGCCAGATAGCCAACGCCATACCCGGCGTCGAGCTGGTCGAGATGGCTCGCTGCCGCGAGCGCGGCTTCTGCTGTGGCGCGGGCGGCGGCCACATGTGGATAGAGGAATCGAAGGGCCAGCGCGTCAACCACGCCCGCGCCGAGCAGTTCTTCGATACCGACGCAACCACCGTCGGTGTATCCTGCCCCTTCTGTCTTCAGATGTTCGAGGAAGGCATCGGCTCCCTCGGCCAGGACGGTCAGAAGGAAGCCAAGGACCTGCTCGAAGTCCTCGACGAAAGCCTGTCCGGAGGATAAACTTGAAGCAGCGCGAGACCCCCCAAGAGTATGGAGGCGGACACATGGTCGCGACAAGAACCCGAAGGAAATTCACATACGAAGACTACCGCAACGCGCCCGACGACATTCGCTACGAACTTCTGGACGGAGAGTTGGTCATAATGCCATCCCCTAAAGAGATTCACCAGAGACTTCTCCTGAAACTAGCCTGGCTGCTTCAATTCGTAGAAGATGTAGAATTGGGACGACTCTACATCGCTCCGTTCGATGTTGTGCTGGCCGACACGACTGTCCTCCAGCCTGACCTAATCTTCGTCTCCAACGAGCGTTCCCACATCATCACTGAAGACAACATCCGCGGCGCGCCCGACCTTGTAATAGAGATCCTTTCGCCCTCCAC
>JAAXHY010000169.1:330-6715 GCA_012270665.1 Dehalococcoidia bacterium | reverse complement strand
GAGGCGCTGGAAATAGAGTGGAAGGGCGCGAACATAGCCCAGGTGCTGAACATGACGGTCACCGAGGCACTGGAGCACTTCGAGAACATTCCGCGCGTGAAGCGCAAGCTCCAGACGATGTACGACGTCGGGCTCGGCTATATCCGGCTCGGCCAGCCCGCAACCCAACTCAGCGGCGGCGAGGCGCAGCGAGTGAAACTATCCACCGAACTTTCCAAGAGGGCCACAGGACAGACACTCTATATTCTTGACGAGCCGACGACCGGCCTCTCTTTCGAGGACTGCGCGCACCTGATGCGCGTGCTCCACCGCCTGGTGGACGCCGGAAACAGCGTCGTGCTGATCGAACACCACCTCGACCTGATAAAGAGCGCGGACTGGCTGATTGACCTGGGCCCCGGCGCGGGCGACAAGGGCGGTCTTGTCATAGCCGAAGGCGCCCCCGAAGAACTGGCCCGGATGGAGCACTCTCAGACCGGCCAATACCTGCGAAGCGTTCTCCCCGCAATGGACGTGGAGCCCGTACAGGCGGCGGACTGAACGCAACAGGCATATTTGGACAGATGATTCTCAGTCTGTTCGATTGGCCCTGGCGATTTTACCTAATCCGAATCCAACCTGAAATGACACCCTGTTTAGCTGACGGGATGAGACAATGACCCCATACAAGATCAATGACCGCGCCCTCTCCTGGGTTCCACCGGAGCAGATCGAGGAGCAGGCGCTGGAGCAAATACGGAACATGTCCGGTATGCCGTTCGTGTTTCGGCACGTGGCGGTGATGCCGGACTGTCACTTTGGGATGGGGGCTACCGTCGGCTCGTGCATTCCCACCAAGGACGCGATCATCCCGGCCGCCGTAGGAGTTGACATCGGGTGCGGCATGATCGCCGTCAAGACATCCCTGAAAGGGGACGATATGCCCGAAGATTTGGCGGACCTGCGTGTGGCGATAGAGAGCCGCATCCCGCTGAGCGCGGGACGCTACAACGGCAGGGTGAGGAAGACCGCTCGCCCAAGGGTGGAACTGCTCGAGGAAAAGGCGGGGGAACGTCTTCCGTTCTACGACAGGCTGGCCAAGAACTGGCGCAGGCAACTCGGTTCGCTTGGTTCGGGCAACCACTTCATCGAGATCGTCCTGGATGAGAACGAGGGTGTATGGGCCTTCCTGCACTCCGGCTCGCGCGGCATCGGAAACAGGATAGCCAACCACCACATCCGCAAGGCGAAGGCGATTATGGACGAGGCGGGAGCCGAACTGCCGGACAAGGACCTGGCATACCTGACAGGCGGCACAGAGGAGTTCGTCGACTACATCCGCGACCTGGACTGGGCGCAATTCTTCGCACTGCTGAACCGGGAAGAGATGATGGAGCGTGTGATGGGCGCGCTGCGGTATCGCACCAGTGATTTCGAGGAACTCGAGAATATCCAGTGCCACCACAACTTCACGCAGAAAGAGAGCCATTTCGGAGAGGACGACATCTGGGTCACCCGCAAGGGCGCGATCCAGGCGCTCGATGGGCAAATGGGACTGATCCCCGGCTCGATGGGAACCAGGAGCTACGTAGTGCGAGGCAAAGGCGACATCGAGTCCTTCCAGACCGCGCCACATGGAGCCGGACGCCGCTTCTCCCGCAGGCGCGCCAGGGAGAGTTTCGACATGGACGACTACGACCGATGGATGGAGGGCATCGAGGCGCGCCGCTCCGAGGCGTTCCTCGATGAACTGCCCGGCGCGTACAAGGACATTGACCTAGTGATGGAGCAGTCGAAAGAGCTCGTTGACATAGTGCATACGTTCAGGCAGATAGTCAACGTGAAGGGGGCGTGACACGTTCGGCGACAGCGTTTCACAGAGAATAGGCATACTCGGAGGTACGTTCGATCCCATTCACGAAGGGCATCTGATGATAGCGGAGTCCACGCGCGTATGCCTTCATCTGGACAAGGTCATCTTCATACCTGCCGGACGACCCTGGCTCAAGTCCGACCGTCGCGTTACTAGTCCAGGGCACAGGCTCGCGATGGTGGAACTGGCTACCCGGGACAATCCGTACTTCGAGGTCTCAGACATCGAGATAGAGCGCCCCGGCGCCACATATACCGTGGACACACTCTCGGAACTGCGTCAGAACGTGGCAGAAGGCACAGAACTATATCTCATCCTGGGCATGGACTCGATACGCGAGTTGGTCCGATGGCGCCGGCCCGACCTTATCTTCGAGATGTGCACTGTGGTCGCCGTCTCCCGGCCCGGCGTGGCAAATGTCTCGATACCGGACCTGGAACGCGACTTCCCTTCCTCCACAGAGAGGTTCAAGATAATAGACGGGCCGATGGTGGACACAAGCGCGACGGAGATCCGCTTCCACGCAGGCGAAGACGCGCCGCTTTACGGCATACCGGATTCCGTGCGCGACTACATACGTGAACACGCACTGTACACTGAACGGGACGCAACATCCTGACTCAACACCCTCGAGGAGACTTCGATGGAGCATCAAACACTAACCCGACAGGTCCCGAACGCATTTTGAGACGGTTGAGCGGACTACGTTACCCGTGAGGTAAACGCTCTTGACGGAATAGCAGCCGTGAAATTCGACCCCGGCAAGAAGCAGGCCACAGTCACCTACGATCCCGCCATTGTCGACTCCGACGCCATCCGAGACGCCATAGACCGCGCCAATGACTTGATGCGAGGGGACGACGATCAGGCAGACGACGCCGGGCGGGTACTGGAATAGGATATGAAAGGGCAACTCTTATAGATTCAACCGGTTCCGGCACGGCTATAATCTCAGTATTATCCAGACACATATCCTTGATACTGTGTCTATCACGCTATTTACCAGTGAAGCGTTAGAACTCTAGGGACAAGGTCTCGATACCGCGTCGGAGGCAGCCCCGATCAGCCAAGCATCCCTCGAATCTCTTCCGCCTGTTTGTCACTCACGATTCTGATGACCTTGCTGGACGGATCTTCCGACGCGACACCGCGGACAGCCTTCCTTCCATTCTTCAGAGTCACTAACTCCGGGTCCTTGATAGTCACCATCTTCCGCAACTTTACCGAATAGGCCTTCAACTCTACCATCGCTTCTCCTTGATATTAGCTTTCCTGTGCATGTTTCTTAACAGACTCCCGCCGACGGCCTAGAGTGGGATGGATCAGATTACTTTCCTACGTCTCCCTTGTCAATCCCTCCGGCAAGACTGACAGGGCCCTGCGCAAGGTTGGCATCATTGCGATTTGGTTAGGAACTGCGCGCTAGATTCCGGCGAAAGCGGTAATGGCGAGACGTGGTTCGGAATCCCGGAATCAGGACTTTGCACAAGCCGTGTATATTCAAACTGAGACACCGCCGAAAATCAAGGCAAAATGGCAAAATGTCTAGTTGGGGCATTGGCATGACAGTAATTTTAAAGTAATATTGTCCGCTGTCTGAACTAAATATAGTCTTCATGACAAATTGGGAGGAGACACTATGACCGGATATTGCATGAAGTGCAGGGAATCGCGCGAGATACAGGAAGCCGAGCAGGTGACTATGAAGAACGGCCGGCCGGCCACGCGGGGCAAGTGTGGCCTCTGCGGTTCCACGATGTTCAGGATAGGCAAGGCGTCCTAGGGACGAACGCAATCTTTCACTCAAAAAGCGCGGCCCTCAGGTTAGGGCCGCACTTTGCTATATTTAACACCATAGACTTGCGATTGATCCAGATCGTGCATTGAACTTTTTCTGGAGACGCGGGCATGCCCCTATACCGCGACCCTGAGTATATTACCAGCTTGGTAGGTGAGTTGCGCGCATTGACAGGTGAAACCGAGTGGGTAGAGTTCAAAGTCAACAATGCCAATCCTCAGACCGTTGGGGAGAATATCTCGGCGCTTTCTAATGGCGCGGCCTTGAATGGCAGGGCATCGGCCTACCTCGTCTGGGGAATCGAAGACTCTACTCACGATGTAGTAGGCACTGACTTCAATCCCGTTACCGCCAAGCGAGGAAATGAGCCCCTAGAGAACTGGCTGCTTAGACAGTTGGACCCACAGATTGACATTCGCTTCCATGAAACCCAGGTTGATGATAAGCGCGTTGTTCTGATGGAGATTGAACCCGCGACACAATGCCCGATCGCTTTCAGCGTGGATGAGTATATTCGTGTGGGCAGTGTAACAAAGAAACTCAGGGACCATCCCGAGAAGGAGCGCGCTCTGTGGCGTATCTTTGATATGGCGAGTTTCGAGAGCAGAGTAGCCGTCGAGCGAGTGACCGGTGAGGATGTATTGGACAAACTCGACTATCCCGCCTACTTCAGGCTTCTCGAGATACCTCTTCCCGATGGTCGCGCCGCTATTCTCGACTCTCTGAAACAGGACAGCTTGATTACACCCTGCGACGCGGGCGGATGGAATATAACCAATCTTGGCGCGATACTGTTTGCAAACAATCTTGGCGACTTCTCCCAACTGAGACGAAAATCCCTACGGATAATCCAGTATAAGGGCAAGGGTTTTACAGAGGCTTTGAGAGAGCGGGTGTACTCACAAGGTTATGCCGCCGGATTCAAGGGAATAGCAGAATACATCGCCACGCTCATACCATCCGTCGAAGTGATCGAGCACTCTCTGCGACGGACTGTACCGATGTTCCCTGAGCTCGCAATACGTGAACTGGTAGCCAACGCGCTTATACACCAAGACTTCTTCTCCACCGGAGACGGGCCAACGGTGGGGATATTCGACGACCGCATTGAAATAGTCAACCCAGGCAAACCCTTGGTAGATACGGCCCGGTTTGTGGATACGCCCCCGAAATCACGCAACGAGACCTTGGCGGCGTTGATGCGTAGATTCGGAGTCTGCGAAGAACGCGGCAGCGGAATTGACAAGGTTGTCCTCGAAGTGGAGCTAAGACAACTGCCAGCTCCTCTCTTCGAATCGCCAAGTGAGTTCACTAGAGCTGTCCTGTTCGCTCACAAGGATCTGTCCCTTATGGATAGGTCAGAGCGAGTTCGAGCTTGCTATCTGCATGCTTGCATAGGTTATGTGGAAGGTCGCCCTGTGAACAACTCCTCTATCAGGGAGCGGTTCGGAATCTCTCGGAGGAACAGCGCCCAAGCGTCCCGGCTTCTCAGAGAAGCTCTGGACGAAGGCGCAATCTCCATACGAGACCCCGAATCTGGGACCCGAAACCGGACCTATTCGCCTTTCTGGGCCTCCTCGCGATGATCGGTTTGTTTGATGGTTGTTTGATTGAAAGCGCAACAGAGGGACAGCAATATTCGGAATATATGGAATAAACCTGATATAGCACCACATGAATGCGAAGTGCGCTGCTAACAAGCCATACATACGGCATTATACACGGGGACTTGCTTGACGGTTGCTTGATAGGGATATATAAATAACCTGAAACAGCAACAAGTCTCATGGGGCGTAGTGATTGCGATCTGATCACTCTGGCCCTGATAGCAGCTCAGGTCAGGGCCGCGCTCTGTTGTTCAGATACTGCCGCCAGGCGTCGGCGACAGACATCCCCTCATATTCCTCGCTCAATGGCGCGTCGTCGTAATCGTCGTCGAACTCGTCCAGATCATGGATCATTGTCTGAACGGGTGGGTCTTCACCGCCTACATCCTTCAGGTACTGGAGGAACCTCAGCGCCGTAGAAAGCTCCTCTTCGGGAAGCTCGTCAACCAGTTGGTGTATAGATTGCTTGATCACCGTCTTCCATCCTGTGTATCCCGTCGCCGGGGGACTGTGCAATATATTGTATCACCATTGGCAATACCCGTCAGTGAATATATCCGACTCCGTTACGCGGAGTTTCTCCTAGTTAACATTTCCTTAACATAATTACAACAGAAATGTTACATACTGGAAAAGATTCGGTAATATCCGTTCAGTATTGTGGATTACCGAAAGGTATCAGCCCCCATCCACTTTAGGAGGTATTAGGAATTGACAAGTACCAAAATACTTAGCCCCACACCCTTCAAGCTCAAACTCGTCATGATTGCGCTCTTGGGTATCGGAATCTTCATCGGCACTATCGGAGTCGCCTACGCGCAGGACATTACAGCTGAGAGCGTAAACGATACGGTTGGCAACGCCATCACCGTTTTCGCAGCCGCGCTGGTCTTCTTCATGCAGGCCGGATTCGCATTCCTGGGAGCGGGCCTGATTCGCTCCAAGAACACGGTCAACTACATGACGAAGTCTTTCCTGGACTTCTGCATAGCCTCCCTCGGCTTCTGGGCTTTCGGATTCGCCCTGATGATGGGCGGAGGCGCCGCCTCCGGCATCATAGGTCTCGAGGGATTCTTCCTGCTTGACTTCGATGACAGTGGTCTGGTGAGTTGGTTCTTCCAGATGGTG
>JAAXHY010000169.1:0-306 GCA_012270665.1 Dehalococcoidia bacterium | reverse complement strand
TGGATGTTCCAGATGGTGTTCGCCGGAACCGCCGCGACGATCATCGCGGGCGCGGTGGCAGAGCGCACCAGGATCAACGCCTACTTCGCCTACAGCTTCATAGTGGGCGCGGTCGTCTATCCCATATACGGACACTGGGCCTGGAGCGATGAAGGATGGCTCACGCAGATAGGCCCGGGGCTTGCCGACTACGCGGGTTCCGCGGTCGTTCACATGATAGGTGGTTTCCTCGCGCTCGCTGGGGCGATAGTCGTCGGTCCTCGCAGGGGCTTCCGCGAGGGCGCGGAGCTGAAAGGACACAACATA
>JAAXHY010000146.1:307-16528 GCA_012270665.1 Dehalococcoidia bacterium | reverse complement strand
GTCCGCAGTTCGCCTGACAATCACGTTTCTGCCGCCCTCATGCGGCCTCTCTTCCACCCAGTAGATGTCGCTCCCGTCAAGCGCGATTGAACCCAGACGAACTGAGTTCTGGACTACCATGTCCGACGTGATGGGCGATTTCCAGGATCCGTAGGGAGCGGCGGTTGGCATTGGATTCCCTCTATATCTGAATCAGGGCCTACTCCATCGGAGGCGGTTCGTCGAAATCCTCTCCACGCTCATCGGCCTCCAGCCGGCGCCTGTTCCAGTCGGCGATTTCAGCCGCTAGTTCAGCCCGGCCCGCGGCTTTGCCTTGAGCTTCGCCTTGAGCTATGAGTTCAGCCTTGAACTTCTCTCTGCGTTCATTAAGTCTGTCAGCTATACCCTGGGCCAGAACCATGATCAGCCTCCCTAGTTCAACTACGCCAATTGTGTTCAGAATGAACATCTGAACCATGTGCGACGAATCCCTGCCGACCGCTTTCAGATACTCCACGGCCTGAGCGTGGCCGCCATGGACAGCCTCATGCCAAGCCACCATAGCAGTCCAGCCCGCCATCTATGCGAAACAGATCGCAAGATAAGCATACCACCATCTTTCATGGACACTCATTACCGAGACGCGAAGTCCGTTGAGAAAATTACCCATGGACGCCTCTCTCAAACTATATCGCCAAATCGTAAGGTGGGAGACCGCGCGGACTTCCATTGACTGTCCAAATGTGATTGGACGGGTCGTTCAGGCAAGCTCGAAAGTCTTGCGCCACACTCCGGGCGATTCGGGCAGGTGGATCATCGCCTCGCGCATACGCGCGTTGTCCGGATGAGCGGTCTGCTGTCTGAGCCACTCCTCCCCCTTGGACACCTCCGTGTGGTCGAATTCGTACATCGTCAGGTACTTCGGTTCACCCGCGACTGCGGTGTAACGTCGCCCGCGCCTCACGCCCTCTACCGTTTCATAGTTTGGCACGTAAACCGTGTCGTACCAGTGGTTCCACTCGTCCTCCACCTCGGACGGAATTCCCATCCGGCCTATCTGGAGCGCCGGAGCCATGGGGCTGCTCGCTATCTCATCGGTCAGCCCGGTGGGATGAATCATCTCGTACACGTTGCGTATGTAGGTGGTGGCCGTGTACTCTGGCGACATCCGTTTCGACCACTCTGTGGGGTTGGCGCGCACCTTCAGGTACTCGTCCGACTCCATCACGGCTGAACTCTCCAGTTCATAGACCGCCAGGTGCTTCGGCCCGCTGACCACCGCCTCGTAGCGCGCCGCGCTCAGGATGCCCGGGATGGACAGCCGCTCCTCTATGTGCTCATCGTTGTACCAGCGATTGAACTCGTCCTCTGTCTCCTCCGGAACCTCGCACCAGACCATCAGCAGGCCGGTTCCCTTCTTGTTCGCCATGGCGTTCCTCCGTTGTCAGTTTGCAACGGTTAGTTTACAGTTATCGGTAGAACTTGTCAGTTCTCGGCCAAACACACGTAAAGGAGCGACCATGACGATAACACAGGACGTAGAAGCGACAATCGTGGGACTGGAAGAAGAACGGCTGACCGCGATGGTGGCCGCCGACGTTGACACGCTCGACAGAATACTGGCGGACGACCTGAGCTACGTTCACACGACCGCGGCCATTGATACAAAAGAAAGCCTGGCAAGCGGGCTGGCGTCCGGCAGACTGAACTACGAGTCCATCACACCGACGGCGGAGCGGGCGGTGAGGACATACCGCGACTCCGCCATAGTGCGGGGCGGAGCGCACGTCCACGTAAACGGCAACCACTTCTCGCTGGAATATACCGTCGTGTACGTCAACAACGACGGCAATTGGCGGATGACCTCCTGGCACGCCACGCGACTGCCGTAAGTAGAGGAAGATAAAATGGGATTCATACACGTTGATGTAGATGTGCTAAATCCGACAGACTCGGACGTGAGCGAGAGAGTTCGGGTAATGGTGGACACCGGCGCTACTCTGAGCATACTGCCGTCGAGTGTGTTGGAAAGGCTAGGAATTCAGCGAATCAGTAGGCGCAGGTTCCAGGGGTTCGGTGGTGTGGTTACACGTGAGGTCGGTGCCGCGAATATGCGCTACGCCGGCGAAGTCGCTGGCGTTACCGTGGTGTTTGGGGCAGAAGACGACCCACCGATTCTGGGCGTCACCGCCCTTGAGGTCTTGGGGTTCGAGGTGGACCCGGTCAAGGGCAGGCTGAATCGAGTGGATATGCTTATATGAGGACTTTGTGGGGCGACTCACACGCCGCCCCGCATACCACATCCCTAATTGCCTGCCGCCGCCTCGACCTCTGCGCTCGAGAACTCGGGCATCACCTCTTCCGCGAAGCGCTCCAGTTGCTCCAGTATCACCGACTCCGGCGTGCCGACTGGGTGGCTGACTCCGACCCTGTCCAGCCCCGGATATGCCTCCTCCAGCTTCTTGAGCTGCTCGATGATCAGATCGGGCGGGCCGGCGAGGAATCCCCCCGCTTTCACCGCGTCCTCGATGCGCGGCAGGTCGGCAGTCGGCGCGCGCGAAGGATCTGACATCGCGTCTATCTGCTCGTCGCTCAGGGCGCGAACGAGGCGCAGCGGCCCGAACATCTTGAGGTTTTCCTCGTAGTAGCCGGCTGCCGCTTCTATCGCCTCTTCCTGGGTTTCAGCTATGTAGAAGTGGAAGCCGATGGAGAGGTTTTCGCCGAGCGTCAGGTCTCTTCCCCTGCGGGTGTTGGCGTCTCGATAGGCTTCCATGACCCTGTGCATCGCGCCACCCTCGGCTACGCCTCCGCCTATCATGCCCTTGATGCCATGTTTGGCCATGAAGTCGAGGCCGCGCGGGGTGGCGCTCTGTATCGGCTGCCAGCATTCGACGGGGAGGTTCACCGGGCGTGGAACTAGGGTGACCTCCTTGAGCGTGTAGCCTCTATACGGCACTTCGGGAGGTATGGTGTAGTACTCGCCCTTGTGCGAGAACGACTCTTCATTGAACGACTGGAAGATGATGTCAACCTGCTCCTCGAACAGGTTGCGGTTGGCTTCCTGGTCGAGGAGGGGAGAGCCGAAGGTGTCCACCTCGCGGGTGTGGTAGCCGCGTCCGACTCCGAATATCACCCGTCCGTTGGTGAGTATGTCGGCGGTCGCGTAGTCTTCGGCAAGCCGGAGCGGATGCCACATCGGAGTGATATTGAAGCCGCATCCTATATTGAGATCCTCGGTCAGGTGGGCAAGATGAACGGCGATCATGAGCAGGTTCGGGATGCACTCGTAGCCCTCCGGCTGGAAGTGGTGTTCCGCCATCCAGAAGGTGTCGTAGCCTAGCCTGTCCATCGTCTTGGCTATATTCTCAGCCTTGTCATAGGCCGTAACAAGGTGGTCGTTGCCGAAGTAGCGGTCGTTCACCGCGGTCCCGGCGTAGCCAACGTTGTCCATGTCAACGTGGCCGGCGTACAGGCTGTCGAACTTGGTAATCATGTCTGTCCTCCTGGGAGCAATCGCGCTAGGGACTATGGGGCGAATGATAGAGCAGGAGTTGCGATTGGGCAAGTAGGAGCCTGAGCTTGGCGACGATTGCAAAAATTCCCCTCAGCGCTGTACAACAATTCCGACGATGCGCTACAATACACCCATGAAGAACAAGATTTCTAATGCTACATACATAAATGCGAGATTATGCTTAAGAAAATCAGAGCCGGTGAAAAATTTCCCCATAGCTAATGCAGGTGAAATACAGGTGGGTAACAGGTGAAGAGTCCGCTGTCAGGTCACTAGTTACTCCACCGGAAGCCACCTGTTCAACTTCAACTACAAATCAGAATCAATGCCCAAGGAGAAATCATGCCCACACTCGACATGAAGCCTGTGGAAGTGCCCCAGGACGTTCTTGACGGACTGAAGAGTATCCCGACAGCGACAGTCTACGGAGCCGTTCGCTCGATGGGGTCATCCCTGAATGTCTGCGAAGGTCTTGTGAACTTCACTCCGGGCAAGGAGAGGTTTGCGGCAAGGGCGCGCACTCTGAGATTCCTGCCAAACCGACCGGATATTGCCAGCGAGCGTGCGCCCGGTGAGGACTCAATCGAGTACGTGGCGATGGGGCGATGCGGTCCCGGCGACGTGCTGGTCGCGGACATCATGGGTTCCAGAGATGACGTGGTGGCCGGGGACGTGAAGCTGCTCCAGTTGGCGATGAACAACGCTGACGGAGTGGTGATAGACGGCGCGATTCGCGACCTGGACGTCATCCTGGACGAGGACTATGGGCTTAGGGTGTACGCAAAGGCGCGCAGTTTCCACGGCAATCCGACCGCGATACCGGCGGAGGAGAACGTACAGATACAGTGCGGCGGCGCGCTGGTGCGACCGGGCGACGTGCTTGTTGGTGACAATGACGGCGTTCTGGTAGTGCCTTCCTGGATGGCGGAGGCCGCTCTGGAGTGGGCGATTGACCACGAGGGCGCCGAGAATTACATCAAAGAAAAGGTGCGCGCCGAGGGTGTCGCTCCGGGCAAGTATTACCCGCCGAACGACGATCTGATGGCAGAGTGGAGCCGGGTGAGACGGGAGCGCGGCGGGTAGGTAGGACCTAGCCGGTCCTCGCGTTGCGTGGGGCCAAGGCTGTTTGCTATATTTAGCCGTGTCTTCCGTGCCAAAACTGTGGGGCTGTAGCTCATCTGGGAGAGCGCTTCAATGGCATTGAAGAGGTAGGGGGTTCGAGTCCCCCCAGCTCCACCATCGAGGCGCGCAGACAAATTTCCTTCCCATCGGCGGCCCTTGAGTTTCTGATAGTTTCACGTATCCCTGGCCTTGGTCAGTCTCTCTGGGACACGTCCGTCTGCGCCACCGGAATCCCGGATGGCGAGAATGGTGGATGATGACCTTTTATCTGTTCAGAGGTATGTATTCTTCACGGCCATTTTGGGGGGCGTCGGACATCAGAGTCTGACGGTTGACCATATGGGTGAATTCACCTTCGAGGTCGTAGAGGTAGTCATAAGCGCCCTGCTCAACGATGCGTCCATCTCTAAGCACGAATATCACATCACAGTTTCTGACGGTTGATAGTCTGTGAGCGATTAGGATTACCGTCTTGTCGCCGCGCAGAGCGTCTATGCTGTTCTGCACTTCGATTTCGGACTCTGTGTCTAGCGCGCTGGTGGCTTCGTCGAATATGAGTAGTCCGGTGTCTTTGTAGAGTTCACGCGCTATGGAGATTCGCTGTCGCTGGCCGCCGGAGATGTTGATGCCGTTGTCGCCAAGCAGGGATTCGTAGCCGTCAGAGAGACTATCAATGAAGTCGGATACACGGGCGGCGCGGGCGGCGTCTCGGACTTTGTCGCGGGACTGGTCCTCAGGCGACCACAGGCTGATGTTGTTATGGACAGTGTCGTTGAAGATAACGCTTTCCTGGGTTACGTAGCCTATGCCTTCGCGGAGTTTGCGATGAGCTAGATCGTCATATGGAACTCCACCAATGGAAACCTGACCAGAGGTTGGCTTTAGCAGTCCTGTGAGCATGGTAACGAGTGTTGACTTGCCCGCGCCCGACGCTCCGACGAATGCGACCATGCTGTTAGGCGGTATGGTAAGGCTTACGTTATCCAAGACTTTGTCGGAGCCTTCGTACTCAAAGGAGACGTTGGCAAGTGTGATGGGTTGATTGAAGTCGGGAGATGTGCCGGAATCAGTGGCCGGTTCTTCCCTCGTGACAAGTTCCCGGCTAAGCGTCTGGAAGTTTAGGATACTTCCGGAGAATCTCAGGAATTCTTGAAATGATCTCTGGGCGGTAAGGGCATAGACCATTGCTCGGCGAACGATGAACAGGATGAACAGAATTTCCAAGAGGTTGTTGCGGGCGATTTCGACGGAATAGATCAACAAGCCCGCGATAATGAGCATAAAGAATAGATCGGTGCCGTTTTCCAGTATGGCGGCTAGGGCGGACTGCTTGTATTCCAGACGTCCCTGCTCTCGACTGGTTTCGCGAATGCGTCCGAATATGCCGCGGTGCGAGGCCGTGGACTTAAGGTACTTGAAGTTGACTAGACCCTGGATGATGTATGACTGAAGGTCTTGGTTGGCGTTGGTTGACCTAATGGAGAATCCGCGGGTGACGTTGAATATCTTCTTGAGGAGGAAGTAGCCGGGCGCTCCCACGATGATGACGACACTGGTGAAAACAGGGTTGATAGCCAGAGGGAGGGCTACGTACACGATCGCGAATCCAGAGTTCACGATGAACCTGTTGCAGCACTCGAAGGCTTGGGATACGTTGTTGAGTTCGGTGGTTACGGCGTTGGTGAATGAACTGAGGCCACGTTCTAGGAAGTACTGGTAGTCGGCGCTGTAAACCTGCTCGACCAACTCTATCTTGAGCTGTGCCATGAGCTTTCCGGTGATGTCTGCGGCATAGACGCGCTGGTAGATGATGAATCCTGTGCGGGCGAGGTAGAGAACCGCCATTCCGGTGACGGCGACAGGCAGGGTGTATGGAAGTCCGAGAAATTCGGCCCCGTCTGTCAGGAATCTATGAAGGGGAGTGTCGGCAGACTCGGACCCTCCGAGAATGGGCAAAATCATTCCGACGCTGATTCCCTCGAGGAGGGAGGCGAACATCAGCAAAACGACCCAAACGAACAGCCGCCACCGAATCATCGAATAGAGATAGCGAATGAGGTAGATGAATTCGTTCAAGGGGAGCCGCCTAAACGAATGGATTCGGTTGATTGTTCCTGCCTACGCTGTGGTACTCGAATCCTATCATGTCCATCGCCTGGGGAGACAGGCAATTGCGCCCGTCGAACACGAATCGGGGAGGACGCATACAGCGCGCGACTTCCTTCCAGTCGGCGCTGACTATCTCTTCCCACTCGGTGAGAAGGACGAGAGCCTGCGCTCCGGCGGAAGCCTCTACCGGGTCGTCCACGATATTGGTTGAAGGCGGAAGTTCCCGGGCGGCTGTTTGTGAAGCTCGTGGATCGAACGCCTGGACTTCGACACCTTCGTCAATGAGCGCGCGAATGAGGTCGAGAGACGGGGCGTCTCGAACGTCGTCGGTCTCGGGCTTGAAAGCGAGTCCGAGAACGCCGACCTTGAGGCCCGAAATTGCGCCTCCGAACCGGTTTCTGAGAGCGTAGAGAGGCAAGAGACGCTGTTTGTTGTTGACACTGATGACTGATCGGAGCAACTCGAAGTTGACGCCGCTCGTCAGCGCGAGATAATCGAGCGCGCGCACGTCTTTCGGAAAGCAGGACCCGCCATAGCCGACACCCGCGTATATCCTGCTCCCTGTTCTCGGATCCAGCGCCAGACCTTCGCTCACGGCGTCAATGGACGCGCCAACTCGCTCGCATAGAGACGCAATTTCGTTGATGAAGGAGATGCGTGTGGCGAGGAATGCGTTGCTGGCGTATTTGGTCATTTCGGCGCTGGTGATGTCCGTTACCACGAATGGAGCCGAAATGCCGTCGTGCATTTTCTTTACCGCGTCTATCGTCTCGTGGTCTCCGGGCTCCGCGCCGATGACGATCCGGTCCGGAGAGTCCCAATCCGCCACAGCATGACCTTCGCGAAGAAATTCAGGATTGGAGGCGTAACGTATGCGGCTTCCACCTAGGTCTTCGGCCAGCAGTCTGCGCCCGGCGCCAGGGGGAACAGTGCTCTTCATGACTACGAGGAGATCGTCGTGAGGTTTTGACTTTATCCATTTCAACGCGGACTTGACTTGGCTGAGATCTGCGGCGCCGCTCTGGCTGGGCGGCGTCCCCGTAGCTATGAGAGCGATGTCGCCAATTGATCCGCATACGTCATCCGGATGGTGGAAACGCAGGCTCCCGGCGGACATCCCTGAGACGATTCTAGGTTCCAATCCTGGTTCGTAAATGGGGATGTTGCCGGAGGAGAGGGACCGGACCCTGCCGTGGTCGATATCAACGCCGAGTACCTGGTGGCCTGCGTTGGCGAGGCCCGCGGCGGCTACGGCGCCAACGTACCCCAAGCCTATGACTGTTATTCTCAAGAGTAAGTTTCTCGAAGAGGATCTATAATTGCAGGGGCACAGGTGGAAGGGGTCTCTCCACTTGAAGCAGTCTCAGAAATGCCTGCTGGACAGTGCTGATATGCCCGTCGTCTCGGTAGAAGACTATCAGTGGACGCTCGCACTTCCACCCACGCACGCGCAAGACGCTCAGAAAGCCTGCAACGACCTCTGGGCCTACCGAGAACTTGGACAGAAGTCCCAGGCCCAAGCCGGCCGCCGCCGCGCGCTTTACCGCCTCGTTGCTTCCGAGCTCCATTGCGATGTTCACTTTCATGTTGTGGGCATGGAAGAAGTCTGACGCGGCGTTCCTGGTAGCGGAACCAACCTCGCGCATGATGAGAGGCTGGTTTTCGATTTCCTGAAGGCTTACCCATCTCCGGTCTCTGGAAAGTGGGTGGGTAGGGGAAGTGACGATGACAACTTCGTCTTCTACGTAGGGGAATGAACTCAAGCCCTCTATGTCAACGTCGGCGCCCGCCATTCCCAGATCCAGTTCGTGGCTGAGTATCTGCTGCACGACAGTATCTGTGTTGGAGATGGCAAGAGAGACGTCTATCTTGGGATAACGTTCCCTGAAAATTCCCATGGCCAACGGAAGAATGTATTCGCCTGGGGTTGACGACGAACCAATGCTTAGCCTACCGGCCTGAAGTCCTTCCAAGTCCTGTACGGCGAGCCGCATCTCGTCTGCAAGGGAGAAAATACGCTTTGTGTAGCCGTAAACTACCTCGCCGGAGTCTGTTAGAATCACACCCCTGCGTACCCGATTTACCAATGTTGTGTTCAGGCTGCGCTCGAGCTCTTTCACCTGGATAGACACTGCGGGCTGACTTATACCCAGTTCCCGAGCGGCCTTGGTGAAACTGCCCAACTGGGCAACATTATGAAATATGAGAAGTTGATGAAAATTGACGTCAGGCATAGTAGTTAATTTTGACTCGGTTTGATCAGGGCCACTATGTACTGTTAACCACTATGCGAAAGTTATCACATCTGAGGCAACATTGCACCGACAGATTTGACCCAGACGAGAATTTCAGTAACATTTTTGTCAATCGCGATTCAAGTGATACGCCACCGGATGCTTCGGTCCAGAACTGCGAGACTAGGTTCAGACTACCTAAGCTGAGGTCCGTCTTAAAGGGCGAATTGAGCGGCGACGTTCCGGCGTTGAATCTTGCCGGTGGCAGTCCTTGGCAGAGACTCTACAAGATAAACCCGGTCGGGTATTTTGAAATCAGCCAGGTGACCGCCACAGAATGAACGGATGGTGTCTTCGGTGATGTCCCCGGAGATCACGACGGCTGCCTGAACGGCCTCGCCATACTTTGCGTCTGGCACGCCGAAGCACACTGCTTCCGAGACACTGGGATGTTGCAACAGTACGGCATCAACCTCCAGGGGAGAGATTTTTTCGCCGCCCCTATTGATGAGTTCCTTGATGCGTCCGGTCAGAGTAAGCACTCCCTCCGTGTTCAGAACACCTTGGTCTCCTGTGCGGAACCAACCGTCTGTGAAAGCTTCCTCATTGGCCGTTGGATTGTTGTGGTAACCAAGAGTTACGTTGGGTCCCTTGATCACGACTTCCCCGGTCTGTCCGGTTCCTATGAGACTCTCATGGTCGTCCATGATGGCGATTTCGACACCGGTTCCACTTCCGACAGTGCCGGGATGTCTGTTTCCAGGGGGTAGAGGATTAGACGCCATCTGATGTGAGGCTTCGGTCATGCCGTATGCCTCGAGTACCGGAGCGCCAAAGCGAGACTCCAGATCGTTGAATACGGACGGGGCGAGCGCTGCCGAACATGAGCGAATGAATCGGAAACTCTCTTGCGGGGCATTGTCATCGTCGGCTCTCATCAGCAATATCTGGTGAATCGTAGGAACAGCGGAGTACCAAGTTGCGCCCGTTTCACTCTGTTCGTGCCAGAAGCGACTCGCGCTGAATCTCGACGGCACGACTATACTACCTCCGGTGTATAGCGTGGAGAGAGCTACCCCAATAAGACCATGCACGTGGAACAGTGGCATGACCACCATCGCTACGTCGTCCGGTGTGAGCGCATAGGTGTCCCCGATGTTTTTGAGGGAAGCGAGTAGATTTCCGTGGGTCAGAGGCACGCCCTTCGGTCGGCTGGTGGTACCGGATGTGTGTAAGAACAGCGCTACGTCATCGGAAGACGGCCCCGGAGCCTCCTTTCGGTCGGTCAATACGGATCCGTTACGAGACAACTGAACTCTGCCGCCAATGTCCAGAGACACATCCATGGTGGGTACTCCGAGTTGTCTCGCGGCATCTCGACCCGAGTGGTCGCCTTCAGGGAGCATGACAAGCTGTGAGTCTGCGTCCTCCATGAAGAACTTGAACTCATCCAGTGTGTATGCGGAATTGAGAGGCGCAGCTATGGCGCCCGCTCTAGCCACCGCGAGAAAAGCGACCAGAAACTCAAGGCCGTTGGGAAGCACAACGGAGACCGCCTCGCCGGGCGCGACTACGGTCGCGAGGGTCTCGGCGACACGTTCTATCTCGTCTCTTAGTTCGCCGTATGTGATCGTGGGCCCACCTGGAATAACCACGGAGGACTTCCCGGCGGTATGCTCATCGAGAATGTTAGTGAGCGAGGTCAAATCTTCCCCCTGTCGTTGTTTCGTGTCATAGGGAATAATTTCACATCAATGTGGGTTGATGTCAAGTGCCATAACGAGGTTTGTGGACGGAGGTCAGCTATAGAGTACGCGCATCAGCTAAGGATTTTCTAAGTTCACGCTTAAAGTCGGGATGAGCTATTGAAATAAGGGCTTCCGCGCGCTCTCTGTGGTTCTTGCCAAGTAGATCTGCCACTCCATATTCGGTGACAACAGTGTCGGCCCAGAAGTGAGGCATTGTGACGAGCTCCCCCGCTTCGAGTTTCGGAACTATGCGTGAAACGGCTCCATCGAGGGCGGTGGAATACAGCATGGTGATGGCGCGTCCACCCTTGGAATACAGCGCTCCGATGTGCGTTTCGGGCTGGCCGCCGATGCCATTGATCATCCTGCCGCCCAAGACACTCTCTGAAGCTATCTGTCCAGAAAAGTCGACGGACAGTGCGTTGTTCATCCCGATTTGGGAGTGATTCTTCGCGATCAGCCAAGGGTCAAGCAGGTACTCAGGTGAGTAGAGTTCGAAGATTGGATTGTCGTCTATGATTTTCAGGTCTTCGTCGGTGGCGCCCGACCATGAGACAGCGACGGCGCGGTTCTTGTGGATCGTCTTGCGGGATCCGTTTATCACACCGGCCTCCACTAGCTTGGCGACACCGGGTACCGTAAGTTCGGTGTGCAGACCGAGGTCCATCTTGTCGTCGAAGACGCCGAGTCGGGGCATATATGATGAAGGAGTTCCCACGCCGACTTGAATAGTGGCCCCGTGCGGAATGAGCGACCTTACATTGTCGGCGATGGCTATGGTCTCCGGAGAAGGATCGTCTATACCGAGTTGAGTTCTGAGGCGGTTGAGATCGAGCGTTTCGAAGTAGGGTATAGAGGGAATCAGGCGAATAGGATTGACGCGGCTCACTATATCCTCAAACGCGGCGCGGCGCTCACCGGGAAGAGCGACGATGGCCTGGTTCAGACGCTCTCGGCTGTCTGTCGGCAGTTCGACCTCGACCAAGGCATTGATTTCGTTCATGGACATAAATGTATCGCCAAAAGTGCGAATCAGAGAAGGATTTACTTCGGCGGCAACTCTGTTTGCCCTTTGCGAGTATCCGCGCTTATACCATGACTGGGGGCCGAAAGTGATCTGGCCGTGTTTGTTGGGCGGGGCGACGGTTACGAGGGCGACGTCAATGGGCTTGGCCTCGTCGCCCCGCTCGTCCGGCGATTTGAACGTGAGTGAGAAGGCGAGAGGAAGGTACGGGGCTTTACCATCGTTCTCGTAGGGTCTCCCGTATGGCCCAATGAAGTTTTCTATCTCGACCTTCCAGCCGGCGTTCAGGAAGGGGCCGACATCGAACTGAGGTACAGATACCGAGAGGGTGGCGTCTCTGATTTCGCGCGCTCGTTCTGCGAGGGCGGCGACAAGCGTCATCGGCTGTTCGCTTAGTGGAACGACAACACGGTCGCCGTCTTTTACTATGGAGACGGCTTCTTCAGGGGTAGTGAGTCTGCTGTTGTATTCTTCTTGCCAAGACATATTATCGCTGGTGTTCAGTTTGCCAAGTCTTGTATCAACTTACCTATTTGCATGCCGAGCGGACCCGCGCACTCGGTGGCATTGCCCATTATAGCGACATCGAGGCCGAATTGGGGATAGTGGTGTAGTCGGCAGCTTGCGCCCGCCTCCTCGCCACCGTGTCCCCAACGGATTATGCGGCCTTCCATGTCGGACATGATTTCGACGCCATAGCCGTACCACCAGCGATAGCCGAGTTGGGGGCTGAAGGGCGTTTCGACGGCGGGGGTGAACATTTCGTCCAATAGGCCCGGACCGATGATCCGGCATTGTCTCAGGTGACGTGAGAACCGTACCAAGTCGTCCGCGGTGGATGTGGATCCGCCATCGGCGGCGCCCTCGATTGTCAACTCATATACGTTGCTCTTCCAGCCGGCTAGGTTCTTGTCGTCGTCTAGGATTGGGACGTAGCCCTCGGCAACGCGGTCTGCTGCGGCGTCAACCGGGAGGAAGTCGGTGTCGGCCATGCCTGCGGGACGGAAGATATTCTGTCGCATATAGTCGGCGTAGGACATACCAGATACTTTCTCGATGGCCAGCCCCAGTAGAACATAGTTGGCGTTGCAGTATGCCCAGGATTCTCCGGGCGGAAAGCGCGGCTCGCGGTTGGCGAACAGAGGCAGGTAGTCGGCGGCCTCCCTGAGAAGATAGAGCGGGGTTGTTCGCTTCAGGGCTTCCCAATTCCAACGACTGGTTGGAGACTCGTCTATCCAGTCGGCTATGCCGGAGGTCATGGTGAGCAGGTGGCGGATAGTGACCTGATTGGATATTCGAGTGTCTTCAAGTTCTAGAAATTCGACGATTCGCGTATCGAGCGAGAGAAGTTCACGCTCGACGAGTTGCAGGACGGCGGCGGCGGTGTGCATCTTGCCGACGGAGGCGATTCGGAACCTCGTGTCGCGGTTGTTTGGAACTCTCCAGGAGCGGTTGGCGTATCCGCGGCGGCGAACAAAGACATCCTCTCCTTCGTCGTCGGATACCAAGACGACACCTGAGAAAGGCTCATCGCGGCATACCCGGTCGAGTAGCGCATCCAGCTCAGACCGTAACCGGATTCTGTTTAGCGGCACGGATGCTACTGGTACACCGCGCTGCCCACACCGCCGCCAGCGGCGACGGTCTCGCCCGCTATGGCGGTGGACTTCGGCGAGGCGAGGAAGGTGACGACATAGCCGATTTCGGTGGCGTCAACGAGCTTGCGGATGTCGTTGGACTGGGGAGCGTTGGCGGCTTCCTCGGTCGTGCGCTCGGTGCGGGTGCCTCCCGGATGAACGAGGTTGACGTTTATCCCGCGCGGGCCAAGTTGCAGCGAGAGGGTCTTGGTCAGGTGGGTGAGGGCGGCGTTTCGGAGTCCGCTGAAGGTGCCCCCATTGCGCGCCGCAAGGCCGCCTATATTGATGATCCTGCCCCATCCCTGGTTGATCATGTGGGGCGCGACTGCCTTGGCGCACCGGAAGTATCCGACGACCTTGGTGTTCACGTCGAAGAGAAGGTCGGAGTCGTCGGACTCGTCGAGTGGGCCCGTTACGAACCCGCCGGGAGCGGCGGCGTTGTTCACGAGGATGTCAACTCCGCCTAGTTCTTCGACGGCTCGGGCGACCATCGTGTTGACGGACTCGGTGCTTGTTGTGTCGGCGACGACGGGAACGATCTTGCGTCCGGTCTCGGAGGCGAGTTCGCTTGCCGCCTGTTCCAGTACGTCCTGCCGGCGGGCGCAGATGACGATGTCCACGCCCTCGTTGGCGAGTACACGGGCGGTTGCCTTGCCGATACCGACGCTGCCGCCCGTGATTATCGCTTTCTTTCCGTTTAGTTCGAGGTCCATGTTGTAGCTCCAAGTGTCTGAATCAGGATTTAGAGGATGCTAGGATGTTCAGGATGGACGTACTGGGGTTGATTGACAACTTTTCACATTATCTCAGGTCAACTAGATAGGTGGTTTTTGCCAGCCGCCGAGGGCTGTTTCAAGGAAGTCCGCCACCGCGAGCGAAACGTCTTCCCTCCATGGGCGGGAGACGATCTGAATTCCGATGGGCAGACCCTCGGATGATGTTCCACACCTGACAACAGTAGCGGGCCAGCCGGTCAAGTTGTAGGGATGAGTGTAAATCGCGTAGCCACACTCCTTGGAGTATTCGCCGTGTGGCTGGGCGGACATGGCTGTGGTGGGAGATATGATTACGTCGTAGTCGCGCATGAAGTGGAGCATGTCGCTTCGGTATTGGTCGAGGTCTTCGAGAGCCTTCGTGAATTCTGCGGTCGAAATCAGTTCGGTCTCATCCAGCCACTTGCTCAGGCGAGGGGATATGTCGGTGGCGCCAACAGTATCGAGCAGCCTGCGGGTTCCGGCTCCTCCGTCGCCTTCACTAGTCCTGTCATTCAATTCGGGTACGCGGCCCAAGGGCTGGGGGACATCTTCTTCTATGAAAGCGACCACGCCTGTCAATACTTTCACCGCTGACCGCGCGGCGTCCCGCGTATCCTGGTTGGGAGGCGTGAATCCGGGCGAGTCGGTGTAGAAGGCTACACGCAGACTGCCCACGTCAACATCGGCGGGGTCTCGGAGCGGCATATCCACTATCGCAGGGTCAATCCAGTCGGGTCCGGAGATGATCGGCAGGATGAAGGCGAGGTCTTCGACATAGCGGGCCATTGGGCCGTTCTGAGTGAATGAGTCAATCGCCCCCATCGTGTAGTTGATTATGTGCCCCGTGCGCGGAACGCGGCCCGAATTCGGTTTGATTCCGGCTATGCCCGTGAGATGGGCGGGAGCCCTTATGCTACCGCCCGTGTCGCTGCCGATGTCGAATGGAGAGCCACACGCGGAGACGATTGCGGCGGCTCCGCCACTGGAGCCCCCCGGCGAGCGTTCGAGGTCGAACGGGTTGTTTGTGCGACCGTATACGTCATTGTCCGTCTCACCGGACCATGTGAGTTCGGGAGTATTGGTTTTGCCGAGCAGGATCGCGCCCGCGTCCCTGAGACGGGCGGTTATAGTAGCGTCGCTGTCGGGAACGAAGTCTCGGCGTCCGACGGTTCCGCCGGTGGTTACGACTCCCTCGGTGTCCAGTGAGTCTTTGAGGGTCATGGGGACGCCGTGCAGAGGGCCGACGTCATCGCCGCGCGATAATACGGCATCCGCCTCACGAGCCTCGTCCATAGCGCGGTCGGCGCAGAGACAGACGACCGCGTTGAGGCTGGGGTTGACCTCGGCTATGCGGTCGAGGTGCGCCTGCACAACCTCGAGAGCGGATATCTGTTTGTCTCGCACAGCTTTCGCAATGGACTTGGCTGAGGCGTTTGTAATGTCGGCCACGTTCGACTTCCCGGATGCTACATCGGAGGCTTCTGCCAGCCGCCCAAGGCTGATTCGAGGAAGGCGGCGACGGCGAGCGACACGTCCTCTCTCCAGGGGCGGGCGATGACCTGCACTCCGATGGGAAGGCCCTCTGAGGATGTTCCGCACCTGACGACGGTTCCGGGCCAGCCGGTCAGATTATACGGGCCGGTGTAGAAGGCGTGACGGTTGCGGTCCTCGAATGACGCTCCATGCGGCTGGGCGGGCTGCGCGGTTACGGGCGAGATTATCACATCGTAGTCGCTGATGAAGCGGAGCATATCACTGCGGTACTGGTCGAGTTCTTCCAGGGCCTGAGTGAATTCGCCGGTGGTGATGGGCTCGGCCTCGTCTATGCGCTTGGTCAGGATGGCGGAGACATCAGTAGTGCCGGCCTTGTCGAGCAGTCGGCGGGTTCCGGCGCGGCCGTCTCCTCCGCCTATTCGGGCGGTCATATCCGGCACGCGCTCCAGGGGACTGGGGGCGTCCTCCTCGACCGAGGCCGCCACATCAGACAGGGCGCGTACCGCGGCTTGAACGGCGTCCCTGGTGTCCTGTGCGGGGACTTTGAAGCCGGGCGGGTCGGTGTAGAACGCGACGCGGAGGCTATTGAGATCCACGTCGGCGGG
>JAAXHY010000146.1:0-135 GCA_012270665.1 Dehalococcoidia bacterium | reverse complement strand
GAGGTCTTCGACGTAGCGGGCCATCGGGCCGTTCTGTGTATATGAATCTGTGGCGCCGAGAGTGTATTCGATGATATGTCCCGTGCGCGGGACGCGGCCCGAGTTGGGTTTGATTCCGGCTATGCCGCAGAGGTG
>JAAXHY010000379.1 GCA_012270665.1 Dehalococcoidia bacterium | reverse complement strand
GAGTGGGGTCTAGTTTTACAACGGCTACCTATTGTAACGAAAGTGGGGCAGACAACCCAACGTCTCATAGACCAGGACGACGAACAGAAACTGCTTTCATCTCTTCCACGTCAAGGCAAACGAGGCCCGCGCCAAATCTGTCGCTGAGAATGTTCACAGTATCTTTTCGACCAAACCAGAACTCCCGGAAACCCCTCACGACAGATACAAGCCCCTCACCATCCGGGAACTGGAAGTGTTGCGCCTACTCGCAATGGCGCTGGAGGCCAAGGAGATTGCGGAACAACTTGACCTCAGTTCTCATACGATCCTCGATCACATGCGCAACGCTCGACTGAAACTGCACGCGAAGAACCGTCCTGAAGCGGCGCTCGCAGCGCAGCGACGAGGACTCCTCTAAGCCTAAGAGCGTTCTTAGTCCCGTTGCCTTGACTTACAGAACGTGAGGGAGTTCAATTGGGTTAGCGCTCCACATTTCTTCATAGACCGCTTGGCCTGTAGAAGGCGCATAATCTCGGGGAACTAAAGAGCGCGCATCCGTAACAGGGTGGAATCAGCCGCCTGCTATCTTTCTTCTAAGGCGTTTGACCCAGTTTTCCTTGTCTGACGACTTCGGGGCCATAGCCGTTCGGAGCGCGGATATTGCGCTCCTGCGTCTTGGCAGCGTTCTGTCGGCGGTGCACTTGGCGCAGTTGCACACCGGAGGATGGTCATAGTACCAGTTCGATCTGCCCATTGCCTGACTTTGCTCCTGTTCTACGGTGTAGGATTGTCTTCCCGGTTCGCGCCGACACCCTATGATACAATAGCCCCGTTCCCGAATTACACGCGCCAGAAATCCCTGAGCGGAAAGATTTACATGGAGGACCCCCGATGCCGAAAGCTACACTCGATCTTGAAGACCCGGAAGTTCTGCGACAACTCGGTACACAGTGGAGGTTCGGATCCGGATGGGAACCCGGCAGCCCCAATGAGGGATTGGTGTCCCAGTCGGCCGGTAGCTCCGCGCGCGAGCCGGACTACGACGACTCGGGCTGGGAGATCATTGACGATGTGGAAGCCGGCGGCAAGGAAAAGGCCGCTGGCGGTGACAGTCCCGGCATACGCAAGACACGTTCTACCGGCCTCACCTTCGGGTGGTACAGAATCCGCGTTACTCTGCCCGAAACTATAGGAAACTTCAACGTCCACGGCTCAGAGGTCTGGTTCGAGTCCAACATTGACGACTACGGGGAGATCTGGGTGGATGGAGAATGGGACAGAGACGCGGGCGCCGTGAATGGATTCAATGTCACCAACCGCGTCCGCGTTACCGAAAACGCCAGGCCCGGGGATACACACGTAATAGCTTGTCTGGCCGTAAACGGTCCGCTTGCTCGCCCCGGCGGCGGCATCTTCATGCGCTACGCGCTCCTGGAGTTTGAGAAATAATCATATGACTGGTCAGAACCTCACCCCCAAACCACATACGCGACTCTTACACATCGCAAACCGGCTCGCTCCCAATGATGTCTAACCAGCGCCGACTGCCGTTATTTCCGCTTAACACTGTCCTGTTCCCCCAAGCGGCTATACCGCTCCAGATCTTCGAGGAGCGGTACAAGCTGATGCTCGAGGAATGCCTTGAATCCGATTCGAGGTTCGGAGTCACGCTGATTCGGGAAGGCGCGGAGGTGGGCGAACCCGCGGTTCCTCATGACGTCGGCACCGTCGCCCGAATAATTCAGGTGAACCGCATCGAAGGCGACAGGGTTTTCGTATCCGCAATCGGCGAGAGACGATTTCGCGTAATCGAGATAACTCAGCGCAGGCCCTTCATTTCTGCGCAAGTGGAACTTCTGGATGAATTCGGCGACGAGCCAGTCCCCGAAAATCTGATAGCTGAAGCCACCGATCTGTTCGGCGAATATGCCCGTTACTCGGTGGGTACTACCGGTGGCTGGGTACGCGCCACAAGGGTGCCCTCAGACCCCGCGCACCTCTCCTACCACATCGCTGGCAAGATGCAGATGGACCTTTCAGATAGGCAGCGACTACTGGAACAGGAGTCCGCCCAACAGAGACTCTCCGCCGAAATAGACCTCATGAAGCGAAATACCCGCGTCTTGCGCCAGCAGATGGCCTGGCAGCTCCTCAGCCGATTCAGCCGCCAGTAACAATCCGCTATCGTCTATAAACCACTCCTGTTTTCGTGAAGGTCGCAAGGCCGTTTTGACACATCCACCCGCCCCACTTATCATTCCAACATCCTCCACATGGAAAGACAGACATGGACTATTCAACCGTTAGAAGCGAACGCGTCGGGGACGTGGGCGTCATCACCCTCAACCGCCCTGAAAAGATGAACGCCATAAACCGCGCGCTAATTAGCGACCTCGACGACGTCATCCACGCCAACGAAGAGGACGGAGTGCGAGCCCTCATACTTACCGGAGCGGGACGCGGATTCTGCGCCGGCGCCGACCTCACCCCCAAGCCCGGAGAGGGCCACACGCCGGGCAACGAGACTCTGCTCAAGAAAGGAATGCCGCTCGGCTACCCTTCCCTGCTGTTGCGCCGATTCCCTCGCCCGACCATTGCCGCCGTCAACGGCGCCGCTGTCGGAGCCGGGTTCGGACTCGCGCTCGCCTGCGACATACGCATAGCCTCAGAAAGCGCGCGCTTCTCCGCCATCTTCGCCAAGCGCGCCCTCACGCCGGACTACGGCTGCACACAACTTCTGCCTATGGCCGTGGGGACATCCAAAGCAATGGAGCTAATGTACACCGGCGATATAATAGACGCCCACGAAGCTGAGCGCATCGGACTCGTCAACTACGTGATACCCGACGATGAGTTCACCGAATACGCCATGCAGTTCGCCCAGAAACTCGCGTCCGGCCCCTCCGTCGCCCACGCTATGACCAAGCGTATGGCCTACTCCGCCCACACCCGCAGCCTGGAAGAGCAGCTATGGATAGAGGGTCAGGCCAGCCAGGTCTCCGGCATGTCCGAAGACCGCGCCGAGGGCGTCAAGGCATTCTTAGAAAAGCGCGAGCCTGTCTTCCAGGGCCGCTAGTCGCTGTCCGACTGGTTCAGGAACGCCACGGCGGATTCGGGATCAATCAGGGGATAGACCTCGAACTCCGCCGGTATCATCTCCGCCCACTCGGTCAGCAGTTGGTGCAGCGTCTCATTGGAATCAACATCGAACAGCGCGACCGCGCCCCGTCCCACCCTTGCGAAGAAGAACCTCGCCAGACCGCGATCTAGCTTATCCTGCCCCCACGGCCAGTACCCCTTTCGCCGCTCGCGTACCTCGGAGGGGCGTGTCGGCAGCGGCGTACTAATAGCCAGAAACAGCATTATTTCTCCCTTTCGAATCCACTACACATTCACTCCGTGCCATGTTACAATATCCGCATGACAGAACAATAGTGCCAAATATATAGTGAGATTTATCAATAGACAAACAACTAACCGAAAAAATTCTCTGAACTGGTAAATACTGGACTATACAGGTGATATGCAGGCGAGAATGGCTGCCAGAGACCACTTGCAGGTCACTTGCAGCCATCAGCAGTCCACCTGCGCGCTCACCACCAGGGTTATAAACTCGAATCTATACCAGACTTCACCACTCAAACTTTGGAAAGGCTCTGAGACCCAATGACCGATCTATCCAACATAAAGGCCCTGACCTGGGACGTAGGCGGCACGGTATTCGACTGGCGCGGAGGCATCCAGAAGGAAGTCCGCCGCCTCGCCGCCGAGCGGAACGCCGATGTGGACATCACCCAGTTCGCCACCGACTGGCGCAGGTGGATGTTCGAAAGGCTCGCCCTGGTCAGATCGGGCGACCTCCCCTGGATGAACGCCGACCAGATACACCGCCAAGTCCTCGACGATGTGCTTGAAAAGCACTCCGCGCTCACTCTAAACGACTCCGAGCGCGACGACCTGAACGAAGTCTGGCACAGGCTCGACGCCTGGTCCGACGCCGCCGACGCCATTCGGAGAATCAGGGAACGCTACACCACCGTCGTCCTCACAGTCCTCAGCTGGTCAATTGTCGTTGACTGCTCCAAGCACAACGGCATTGACTGGGACGGCATCCTGTCCTGCGAGTTCCTAGGACACTACAAGACAGACCCGGAAGCCTACCTGACCGCCCTGGAGCTACTTAGGACAGCGCCCGAACAGGCAATGATGGTCGCCGCCCACAAAAACGATCTCAGGGGCGCGCGGGCCGCAGGTCTTCACACCGCCTACGTCCACCGCGAGGGCGAGTCTGACGTATTCCCTGGATCATCCAGTGTCGAATCATCGGCCTCCGAGTTCGACATAGCCGCGGTTGACTTCCCCGACCTCGCCGACAAGTTGCTCGCCTGACCGCTCAGAACCCAGCCGTCTTGTCGCACACGTACAGGAACGGCTCGTTCGCCAGGAACCGGCGCAGGTTTTCTTTGAAGATCTCGCGCCTGCCTTCCACCATCTGCACAGTTAGCGCCGAAGCGTGCGGGGAGATGATGACGTTCTCCAGTCCCCACCACGGGCTGTCCTCAGGCAGCGGCTCCACCTCGAAGGCGTCTATCCCCGCCCCCGCGATGCGCCCGCTCTCGAGCGTCTCGAACAGCGCGTCCTCATCCACAATCCCCCCGCGCGAGATGATGATCAGGTGCGCCGTGCGCTTCATCAGCCCCAACTCACGCGCTCCTATCATCCCCTTCGAATCCGGTGTATAGGGAGCCGTCACCACGAACCAGTCCGACATCCCCAGCAAATCATCCAACCTGTCCAGTCCCCACACCTCTTTGACTCCCGGCGGTGGGGGAAACGGCTTCATGTCAACCGCGTAAACATCCATTCCGAACCCATTCGCCCGCCTGGCAATCGCTTGTCCGATGCCTCCCAGCGCGAGTATCCCCATCATCGCGCCTTCCATCTCCACCTGTTCACCGTGGTACTTGTCCGCATCCCAGACTCCCCTCTGCTGGTCGAGCAGCATCTTGTGCGTCTTGTGCGCGAACGCGAGGCAAAACGCCATCACGTGGTCCGCCATCGGCGCGGTATGAGGACCCCGCGCGTTCGTCAGCACGACGTCGCTGTCCACGATTTCGGGAATCTCCATATACTTATCTATTCCGGTGCCCGGGCAGTGCAGCCACCTCAAATGGTCCGCCGCAATAAACACCTCTCGACTGGGCATCCCCATATAAACGTCCGCGTCCTTGATCTCCCTCGCCTGCTCCTCCTCCGACACCGCGAACGCAAACCCTACTCCCGGAAACTCATCCCGAAGACTCTCCTCGAACCCGTCTCCCAACAGACCTGCAACTACTATTTTCACTGATCTCTCCTGATACTTAACTCTGCCAGCGCGGCTCTCGCTTCTCCAAAAACGCCCCAATTCCCTCCTTCGCGTCCGCCGTCTGAAGATTCTCTACCATTACCCGCTGCGCAAGCTCATACGCCTGCGGCCTGTCCATCGCCATCTGGCGGTAGAACGCCGACTTGCCAATCGAAACCGTACTCATCGGCGCTGACGCAACCTTCTCCGCCAGCGCCATCGTCTCCTCTTCCAGCCTTTCCGCCGCAACCACTCTGTTCACAAGACCCGCCTCCAGCGCCTCCGACGCCGAAATAGGCTGTCCGGTCAGCAGCATCTCCACAGCCCGTTTCAAGGATACCACCCTGCCCAGCGCCACCGCTGGCGTCGTGCAGAACAGTCCGATGTCCACTCCCGGCGTGGCGAATGTGGCCTCTTCCGAAGCCACCGCCAGGTCGCAAGTCGCCGCCAGTTGGCAGCCCGCCGCCGTCGCAAGTCCCTGTACCTGCGCTATCACCGGCTTCGGTAGGAGACGCACAGCCTCCATCAACTCCGTGCACCGCGCGAACAGGATCGTCTGATCCTCCACGTCCCCCTCGGCCAATTCACGTAGGTCGTGTCCCGAACTAAACACAGGCCCGACAGCCCGGATCACCACGACCCGGACTCCCGCGCTGCTTTTGGCAGTTTCGAGATGACAAAGCAACTCATCCATCATCGCGAGCGACAGCGCGTTGCGTCGTCGTGGATTGTTCAGAGTCAGTACGGCGATTCCGTCCCTGACTTCGTACGAGGTAAGACCATCGGTCAACACCAGACCTCCATCTGTCCTAATCAATGAGAGACTGTCGACGGCGAGGCCACGGCTTCCAGTCGTATTCCAAATGTAACTTCCCGCCTGACATTTCCAGCGCTATGGAACGCTTCACGCCTTGCTGGGATAGCCTTTCATAACTGGTCAGAACGGACTCACTGAAGACTGTGAAGGGGTTGCGCCCTCCTTTGCGCCGTTCCAGTATATCGGCGCGCTCAGACTCTGGCATAGGCATATCAGACTCCGAGAACGCCGACCCTACCAAGCCGTCTCCGAAGCGCGGTATTCGTATAGCCTCCAAGAATCTTCCGGATACCACTGACTCGAATAATTCAGCCATGTACGCAATCTCTTCATCGGCGTCTTCATCGCAGGCATCGCACCCGCAGTCGGGAAAAGGCTCCTCTTTCCATTTCCCAAGCCTGACTTTGACCCCTGGAAAATCGGTGAAAACCACCGTGACCGGAGCGCAGTCGGGATCATTAGGACTTAGCTTTATCGTCGGTCGAGCCATGCTACCCCTACTTACGCCAAGATCGCCCAGTTCATACCCCTCAGTCATTTCAATATCGTATTCCGCCACAAACCGTTCGATCAGCCGCAGCGCCGCCCCGTGCAGCGGCCGAAAGCGTTCGGGGTCGGTCACCCTCGAATATGCCTCATCAGGAGGCCCCTCTTTACCCCAAGTGCCCCGGCTCATTTCACTTACCTCGAATGGAAGTTATTCATCGCGTCCATTCTACAACAACTCGCCATGCCATCGTTCCCGGACTAGTAGTCCCGTTCATGGTATCCTGTCTGCACTCGCACTAACCCCCATACATACATGTCAGGAGAATCAGCAGATGGCAGATAGCATACAAGTCGGAAACGTCGAAATCGTCGCCGTTCTGGACATGGTTCCCCCGCCGCGCGACCCTACTATCTTCATCCGGGACCATCCGCGTGAGGCTTGGGCGCCTTACGAGGACGAAGTCCTCGAAAACGGACTGCTCCAGCTATACTACGGCTCTTTCTTCGTGAGGTCCCAGGGCAAGACCATCCTCGTGGACACCGGTATGGGACCCGGCCCGCACGCCCACCTCGAAGGCCGCACAGGCGATCTCATCGGCCAGATGCGCGCCAAGGGCGTCGGCCCGAACGACGTGGACATCGTCATACACACCCACCTTCACCCCGACCACGTCGGTTGGAACGTGGACAGTTCCGGCGACACCGACAAGCCCTACTTCCCCAGGGCGCAGTACCTCGGCCCGCGCAAGGACTGGGAACACTTCATGCAGCCCGACGTACTCCCCGACGCGCCCCACATCTCCCAGAACGTCATACCGCTCAACGACCTCGGCATCATAGAGTTCATAGACGACGGTCACAATGTGACAGACGAAATAACCACCCTGGAAACGCCCGGCCACACTCCCGGCCACCAGGTCATACTCATAAGTTCCCAGGGTGAAAAGGCCGCGATCATCGGCGACCTGATACACAACCCTGTTCAGATCCACGAACCCGACTGGTGCGCCTTCGTGGACACCAGTCCCGATGACACCCGCCGCTCCCGCAAGGCATTCATGGACAGGGCTGAGCGCGAAGAAATGCTGGTAGCGGCAGGCCACTTCCATCCCGACCGGCACGTAGGCAGGTTCGTAAGGATCGAGGGCCGTCGCTACTGGCAGGTGATTTAACCCTTGTGGCTGAATTTATCGGAAGGGTCGTTGACGCTTATCCACATTGGTATATACTGGCAAACGGAAATCAGTACACACAGCCCGCCGCTGCGACCGTCAGCGGTCAGGCTATTTTAGGAGGTACTCTAATGGCCGACTCCAATTGGGGACAGATTTACAAAGACCTCGGCGCTCAGCCTGTCATAAACGCTATCGGCAGTGTGACCATGCTGGGCGGCTCCACACCCGTTCCGGAGGTCAAGGAGGCGATGGAGGCCGCGGGCGTGGCCTACATTCCTCTGATGGAACTCGAAGAGAAGGCCGGCCGCGCTGTGGCGGACATGGCCGACGTGCCTGCCGCCTGGATTACCTCCGGCGCCGGTTCAGCCCTCACCCTAGCCGCCGCCGCTGTCATGGCCGGCGACGACGACGACCGGATACAGCAACTCCCCGACACTACCGGGATGAAGAACGAATTCCTCATCCAGCGTCGGCAGAGGTACTGGTACGACCGCTGCCTCGAAACATCGGGCGCGAAACTCGTCGAGTTTGGCTCTGACGACGGAACCTCTCGTGAGGACTTGGAAAACGCCATCGG
Source organism: Dehalococcoidia bacterium (assembly GCA_012270665.1). Next base: position 4,158 of record JAAXHY010000379.1, on the reverse strand, counting down.
CCCGAACACCGCCGCAGTCCACTTCTACGCTGTCGAGCAGGAACCAGACCCCAACATCCTGCCGCTTGAGGACTGCATAGAAATCGCGCGCGAGCGCGGCGTGGCCGTGACCGTTGACGCCGCGGGACAGATATACCCGCTCGACAACTTCGGAAAGTACGTCCGCATGGGCGCCGACTTCCAGTGCATAGCCGCCAAGTACATGGGCGCCCCCCAATCCACCGGACTGGCGCTCGGCACCGAGGACTTCATACGCAAGCTCGGATACCAGTCCTTCGTCGGATACGAGGGACGCCGAATCCGCGGCATCGGTCGCCCCCACAAGGTTGACCGACAGGAGATGATAGGCGCGGTCGCCGCCGTTCATCGCTGGTTCACCATGGACCACGAGTCACGCCTCGCCGAAGCCGAACAGAGAAGCCAGGCCATCCTCGCGCGCATCACAGGCATTCCCGGACTGAAGGTCGAAATGATGGACAACATCATCGGACACCAGCCCTTCGGCGTGCATATCGAGGTTGACCCCGAAGTGGCAGGATTCTCCGCGCAGGAACTGGTGGACAGGCTCAAGGCGGGAGATCCGCCCATCTGGACGCGCGTCCGCGAGGGAGAGGAACACATAGACATCCACGTCTTCGGCCTCTACGAGGGCGAGGAAGACATCGTAGGCCAGCGAATAGCCGCCGAGTTCGGACGCTAACCAGAAGTTCGACCTTACCGACTTCACACTGGGGCGGGACTGCAACCCGCCCCTATCAGTTTGGGAGACCCATCAAAGGAGTGTCCAAATGCCCGGGCCATTGGAAGGAATTCGGATCGTTGATCTCACCCAGGTGCAGGCGGGTCCCTCCTGCACCCAGCTATTCGCGTTTCTCGGAGCGGACGTCATCAAGGTGGAAGAGCCGGGCATCGGCGACCGCACCCGCCGTGAACGCGCCATCGAAGACGGAGTAGATAGCTTCTACTTCATCGTATTCAACGCCAACAAGCGAAGCGTCACCCTCAACCTGAAGACCGAACGCGGACGCGAACTATTCCTGAAACTGGTTGAAAAAGCCGACATCGTGGCCGAGAACTACGGCCCCGGCCAGATGGAGCGGTTCGATCTCGGCTACGATGTGCTCAAGAAAGCGAACCCACAAATCGTTTACTGCACCATCAAGGGATTCGGCGCCTACGGCCCCAACTCCCACATCAAGAGCTTCGAGCATATAGCACAGGCTGCGGGCGGAGCGATGAGCGCCCAGGGCGAACCCGGAGGGCCTCCCACGTTCGTCGCGCCCGGCGTCGGCGACTCGGGCACCGGACTTCACGCCGGAATCGGAATGCTCGCCGCTCTCAGGGCGCGCGATGCTACGGGTGAAGCGCAGCGCGTCGAGGTCTCGATGCAGGACGGAATCGTCAACCTCATGCGAATCCGCATGATTGACACCTTCAACACTGGCCGGCCTGTCGAAAGACAGGGCAACACCGCATGGGGTGGCCCGCCCATGATCTACCCATGCAAGCCGGATGGCCCGGACGACTACATCGCCATAGTCCTGGCAGGCGACTCCTGGGACACGATACTCGCGCTCGCCGACCGCGCCGACCTGATAGGCGACCCCCGCTACTCCACCTACGAGGCCAGGGAACAGCGCCCTGACGAGGTTTCGGAAATCATCACCTCCTGGACTCGAACCATGACCAAGTACGAAGCCATGCGAACGCTGACCGAACTCGGCATAGCCGCCGGAGCCGTCCAGGACTCCTGCGAGGTTCTCCAAGACCCGCATCTCAAAGCGCGGGAGATGGTCTTGGACATAGATGACCCCATACGCGGCGAATACCAGGTAATAGGCTGCCCCATCAAGGTCGAAGGCAACGATGTGGCAGTAACTCCCCCTCCACTGCTGGGCGAACACTCCGAAGAAGTGCTGACTACCCTGCTCGGAATGACCGCCGAGGGAGTCGCTGACCTCAGAAGGAACAAAATCGTCTAGTCACCGCTTATTCTAAATCGTGGCGTCCGATGAGCGAGTTACGAAGTCCAGCCTGTCATTTACCAGGTCGTAAGCCATAGACCACCGATTTATTACGTCACGTCCCAATACGATGGCAGATGTTCCATATCCTCGTTGGGCTCGGCTATGTACAAGTTTATAGCATACAATCTCAGCGTAGAATTATCCTCGAAGAACAAACCGCGGTCTCTTCAAAATAACGACCCTTGCCTCCAATCCCGCTGGGTTCTACGACGCTCTCACTGGGTATGAAGTCCACTCCTATCCTGATCAGTCTCAAATCGCCGGGGTGTAGGCAAGTGACATCAGCGCCGGTGTCCAACAGAAAGTCAATTTCAGAATCAATGCCCAGTCGTGGAATGAAAAGACGGCCACGAATAAATGGCCGCCCATACTCGTCGAATCTTCCGATAATCATATGATGGTTACGGATGGCTTTGTTTCCATTAGCTTCACTATCGCTTTCCTTCGGGATATGCCTCGTCCATCTAGTTCTTCCAGAACATCGCTGAGTCTGTCCGACGCGATTACTCCTCCGTCGTCTAGCAATGCCACCCATTTGTCAGGATAACGTTTCTTCAATTCATCGCGTCGCGCGTCCAATCGCTCGATCCGGTGAGAGAAGTTGCGAAAGTCTTGGCGTATGCGCCCTGCGCCGCCCATCTTCTCAACTATCTCCACAAGGTCTATCGAGGGAGTATTCTTCTCTGAAGCAGCCATTGCGCGCCTCCCTTTTCAATTGAATCATACTGTACGCACACGAACCTAACAATCACTGTAGAGTTTCTCACCATAGGATGTCCCGCATTAAGCCGGTATCGCCAGCGCCGGGTGTGGCATCGGCGGACTCTGGGAGGCGACGACTGCTTCCTGTTCGGTCTTGCTTAATGGACAGAATCGCTCCGCCGCGTCAAGTACCTTGGGCAGCACGCTTATCTCACCACAGCTTGGAGCCGTGTGCATCGGCTGGGACAACACCCACCACAGCGACTTGTCAATGTCCTCCTGCTCGCGGTGCGGGTCATACCACGTGTGGCAATCCCTCTCGCTGCCGTTCCACCCGCCGCGCGCTATCATCTTGATAGTCTGAATGCCGACATTCCGGGCGTTCGCTTCCTCCAGGAGCGACTCAGAGTCGCGCCTGTATCCCGGGTTCCGCGCCATCGCCGGACTTAACGGGAACATGACCGTATCGAAATCGAACCTCCGCAGACCTTCCAGAATCGTGCTCGGCACGAACGGCCCATGCCCCGTGATGCCGAGCCACTTCGTCAGACCCTGCTCTTTCATCTCCACCAGAGTCTCCAGCGCCCCGCCCTTTGCGGTTGCCTTGTCCAGTTCGTCGAGATTGACGACCGAATGAAGCTGGAACAGGTCGAAATCCTCGACGTTCATCCTCTTCATGATGCTCTCGACGTCACGCCATGCTTCATCCCTGGATCTGAAACGAGTCTTTGACCCCAGAAACACGCCGTCCCGTATCTCCGGCATCCAGGGCGCCATACGCTCCATAGACTCCCCATAAGACGGCGCTATGTCAATGTGATTCACACCATGATCGAGTACGAGCCGGATAGCCTCGTCCGCCTCATCCTGGCCAACATATCCAACGCCGAACGCCCCGAACGTGACGACCGTACTCTCATGTCCCGTGCGTCCCAGTACCCGCTTCTCCATTACCGACCTCCGGTTAGTTCATTGAATCAAGCCGCGGATTCTCTCGTATGCTTCTGTGGTTTTATATATCTTGGCTTATATCGTTCTGGTCATTCAACTCAGGAATATGGTACACCACACGACTCTGAAGGCCCTGGCGCCAAAGCGCTGAGGTTCATCCCCTCGCCGACTGCCGGTTGGCTCAGAGACGCCCCTAGCTAGGCGAACAGAGCCGTCGGAGGACGTCGGTCCCGTCCAGCGCGCTGCCCGCGACATCACACGGCGTATCACCGCTGTCGGTCTTCGCTTCGATATCCGCGCCTCTCTTGACGAGCAACTCCACTACCTCTGGATTCTCGTTGCCGCGCGCCGCCCAATGTAACGGCGTGAAACCGTTGTAGGCATTCTTCACGTTGATATCCGCGCCGCGCTCGATGAGCAGTTCCACCACCTCCGGGTTCTCGCTGTCGCGCGCCGCCCAGTGCAAGGGCGTCCAACC
>JAAXHY010000417.1 GCA_012270665.1 Dehalococcoidia bacterium | reverse complement strand
GTCGCATCGTCCCCGACTTTGCAAAGACCCTGGTCGGCAGATGATGGTAAGGGCGCGCCCTGGGGGCTATACTTTCTGCATGATAGTCATTGGTGATTATATTGGATATCAACGCAAAGGATGTAAGAATTGCTTGATTTTGAACGATTTCAATGGCTGAGTTTCGACTGCTATGGTACGCTGGTCGACTGGGAGACAGGCATTTCGGACGCAGTGTCGGACGTTCTCAGTTCGCGCGATATACTGATGTCCAGGTCGGAGATTCTGGCGCTGTTCGCCGAAGTGGAGCCGCAGATACAGCAGGGCGGAAGATACCTGGAGTACCGCCGCGTTCTGCGGCGGGTAGTGGCGATGATAGGGATAAAGCTGGACGTGCAGTTCTCCGAGTCGGAGATGAATTGCCTGGTGAACACCATCGGTTCGTGGCCGGTGTTCCCCGATACCAGAGACTCGCTGAGATCTATGAAGCAGCGTTACAATCTGGCAATCATATCCAACGTGGACGACGACCTGTTCGCGCCGACTGCGGAGGCGCTGGAGGTGGAACTGGACGTGGTGGTCACCGCCCAGCAGTGCGGCAGCTATAAGCCGGACCACAGGAATTTCGACGTTGCCCTCGAACGGATGGGCATCGAAAAGGACAGGTGGCTGCACATAGGCGAGAGTCTGTATCACGACATTGCTCCCGCCAACGAACTCGGAATCGCGTCGGTCTGGGTCAATCGCGGACATGGCAAGGAGGGTGGCGCGACACGTCCGACGGACGCTAGGCCGGACTTGGAAGTCCACGACCTGGCGAGCCTGGTTCGCGCGATGGAGTTGGAGCGGTAGCGGCAATATAGTTCACGACGCGAGGGGTTCATGTTCAAGCGCTTCATACTGACCACGCTCGGAATGGGGGCGCTGCTGGCAGCGGCCTGCGGATCGCCGTCGGAGTCCGCCCCCGCCGCGCCGCCGCCCGCTCCGGAGACGTCCACGGAAGTCAGGGTCGGAAATGAAATAGGCAATAGGCTTCCGAACTTCGAACTTACGCTCACGGGCAACGGGGAGAAGCTCACGTCCACCGATCTCGTCGAGAGCGGAAGGCCCGCCTTCCTGTTCTTCTTCGCCACCACTTGAACGGTGTGTCGCTCCGAGTTGCGGAGCCTGATATATGTCTGGCCTGAGTTCGCTGAGGAAGTTGATTTCTACGCCGTGAACATAGACCCGTCGGACAGCTTCGACAAGCTGGAGGACTTCAAGCGCGACCAGGGATACCCCTGGCCGCTGACCCACTCCGACAGGGATACGCTGCTGCGGCTCAACGTGATTCGACAGTCAACGAAGATCGCCTTCGACTCCGACGGCGTGATCGTCTATCGTGAGAGGATGGGTGGCGGCGACGCCGAGACGTGGCAAGAGCTATTCAGGGAGTTGTCGGAGGAAAGCTGAGCCTTCACCCTTATTTTGGAGAGCTATTGTCTATCGGAGCTTGAAGTTCAGACGCCGGCTCACTTCTCACTATCGCAATGTTCTCATGTTCTCGCGCCTAGCAGGATTGTCTCCATATCTGGGAGCATATCTTCAGCCCTGGCCCGCAACTGTTCGCGGGTGAGTTCGGCGATGGGATGCTCGGTCAGAACGATGGGATATGTGGGCGCTCCCCACATTTCGGCCATGGACCGGGCCGTGATTTCGAATATGTCGGTGCAGATGGTTACCGATGGCGTACCGGCCTTCTCCGCGTGGATTCCGTCGTGCACACTGCACGCGCTGCAGGACCCTCAACTGCCGATTGCGACGACGATGTAGTCGCAGTCTTTGGTCATGTCCTGGAGTATGTCGGGGTCCATGGGCTTGGACGCCGAGGGCTTGCGATGGTAGTTGACCGATGCGACTCCGTATCGCTCTTTCAGGACGTCGGCTATCTCTTCCAGGAGGACCTGAGCGCCGTCCTTGGCGTCGTCTATGAGGCCGAGTCTCTTGTTTTCCAGCGAGTCCAGCCTCGGCGCGGGAATGAAGCCCGGGACAATGGGCTCGGTCGTAGGGTCAACGAGTATATGCTGGGTTCGTACCGCTGTTTGTACCATCTTTACAGCCTCCTGAAGGTCGAATGATGACCATATTATACAATGCGGAAAGAGGTTTGGGTTTAGTATGATGATTGACAGATTTGGAGCCCCCTGACTATGATATTTTTGTCCAATAAGCAACACATCATCCGTCCCAGATGAGATTCCTATGAATCAACCTACACAGTCTAAACTCGACCACCGCATTCACCAGGTGCTTTCTGAATTCGAGTTGCTCGGCCCGTTTTCCGCGGGCTATCCGGTCAACCAAGACTTCGATTACTCCGCGCTCTATCCGCTTCTTGCCTTCGCCGCGAACAACGTGGGCGACCCGTTCGGGCACTCGCGCTACCAGTCGAACACGCATGAAACGGAACGTGAGGTGGTGCGCGAAGTCGCGGAGTTGATGCGTCTGTCCCCTGATGACGCTTGGGGGTACGTCACCGCGGGTGGCACCGAGGGCAATATGTACGGCATCTACGTGGGCCGCGAGATGCTGCATGAGCCGGTCGCCTATTTCTCGCAGGACACCCACTATTCGGTGCTCAAGATCCTGCATATCCTGAATATACGCAACATCATGATCCGTAGCCAGGATAACGGCGAGATAGACTACGATGACCTGCGCGAGTCTATTCGCATCAACCGTGACGCGCCGGCGCTGATAGTGGCGAATATCGGCACGACGATGAAGGGCGCGGTTGACGATCTGGACCGCATCAACGGCATTGTTGAAGAGTTGGCGCTTACACGCTACTACATCCACGCCGACGCGGCGCTGAGCGGGATGATCCTGCCCTTCGTTGACGATCCGCAGCCGTTCGGATTCGACAGCGGAATTGACAGCATCGCCATCTCGGGCCACAAGATGCTTGGCTCGCCGCTCCCCTGCGGTGTTGTGGTGACAAAGAAAGAGTACACCGCGCGGATTGGCCGCGCAATCGAGTACGTCGGCGCGTTGGACACCACGCTGCTCGGCTCGCGTAACGCCTTCACGCCGATGGTAATCTGGTACTCGCTGACTAAGAACGGGCGCGACGGCTTTCGCGAAATCGTGGAGTGGATGCTCGACACCGCCGAGTACGCGGTGCGGCAGTTCAACGCGAATGGCATTCCCGCCTGGCGCGCGAAGAACAGCGCTACGGTCGTATTTCCACGCCCCTCGCCGTATGTACTCTTTCAGTGGCAACTTGCGCCGCTGGATGACATCGCTCACCTGATAACGATGCCCCATGTCACCCGTGAAATGATTGATGAAGTCATCGCCGATTGCCTTGAATGGCCTGGAGATTACACATGAGTCAGCCTGAAGCCGACGGCACAGCGCGCCGTCGCGTCATCGTTATCGTGTCTCAGGGTTCAGATGCGCTGGCGCAAGTTACAGAGGCTCTCGGCGAAGCGGGGGTCAACATTGAAATGATTGACGGCCGCTTGGCCGGGGAGTTTGGAGTCATCACGCTCAGCACCAGCGACGATGACGCCGCTCTTCACGCGCTGCTAGAGGCCGGCCTGCGCGCGGTAACGTCGGACGCCGTAGTCTTCCACCTGCCCGATAAGCCCGGGGCGTTGGCGGGTATCGCGCGACTCTTTAGTGAACATAATCTCAACGTGCGTACTATCCATATCGTGCATCGCCTTGCGGGACACGCGGTCGTCGCGGTCACGACCGACGACGACGATTTGGCGCGTTCCCTACTCGATAGCGACACCTTGATTTAACGGCTCTTGGATGTCAGAGTCCGATACGCCGTTCCCCAGATTCACGAGAAAATCAACGAATATGAGCGAATATAACGATTCCCTCCAGGTCTTCCAAAAGACAACCCTGGACAATGGCCTGCGAGTGGTATCGTGCGATATGCCGCATACCCGGTCGGTGGCTGTCTCCGTATTCGTAAAGGTGGGATCCCGCTATGAAAGCGACACCGAGGCGGGCCTTTCTCATTTCATCGAGCACATGGTGTTCAAGTGTACTGAGCGCAGACCGGACCCTGTGGATATAAGCTCCGCAATCGAGGGGACGGGCGGTGTTATGAACGCGGGCACCGAGCAGGAACTGACGGTCTATTGGTGCAAGATTGCCCAGCCGTATTTCGCCGAGGCGCTCGACCTGCTGTTCGATATGCTCCGCAACTCGCTGTACAAGCCGGATGACGTGGAGAAGGAGCGACGGGTCATACAGGAAGAGCTCGCGATGATCAACGACTACCCGACAGCGCGGGTGGACTCGCTGATAGACGAGATGCTGTGGCCCGATCACCCGCTGGGACGGGACATCGGAGGCACTAAGGAGTCGGTAGAGCGCGTCACGCGCGATATGCTGCTCGACCACGTGGCCGAATACTACACACCGCGCAACATCGTGGTTAGCGTGGCTGGGAATGTTCCGCATTCGGAAGTGGCTGCGCGGGCGGAGGAGCTATCACGCGACTGGCCGAGTCCGGCTAGCGGCGAGCCGGCCCCCGTAACTCATATCCAGGACGGACCACAGATGAAGCTGGAATACCGGAGCTCCGAGCAGGTCCATATGTCCATCGCGCTGCCCGGGCTTTCATTGAATCATCCCGACCGGTACGCGCTAGACCTTCTGAGCGTGATACTGGGCGAGGGGATGAGCAGCAGGCTGTTCGTGGAACTGCGCGAGAAGCGCGGGTTGGCATACGACATTCACAGCGGGGTCGCGCACTTCAAGGACACGGGAGCGTTCGTAATATCAGCGGGGGTGGAGCCGAAGAGCGTGTATGAGGCGGCCCCGACGGTACTGGAGCAGGTGGCGGATGTGCGAGACTGTTTGCCGGAGGAGGAGATGGAGAAGGCGAAGCGGCTGGTGGCCGGTCGCATGATGCTGAGGATGGAGGATACGCGCTCCGTGTCGGCGTGGATGGGCAGCCAGGAGATTCTGCTGGGGAAGATAGTCGGGGTGGACGAGGTGGTGGAGAGCGTCAACTCGATAAGCCTGTCGGAAATTCGGCGGGTAGCGTCGGAGCATCTTGTGACGGAGCGGTTGAACATGGCGGTTGTGGGACCGTGCCGGGGGCGGAAGCGGCTGTCGGGGCTGTTGAGGTTGTAGGGGTCGCCTAACTCTGGTAGCGTTTCCTTTTTCCTATACCTAGAGTGGCGTGAAGCCGAGGGTGCTGGTGGTCATCTGGCCGCGGGTGGCTTCGGCTTCGAGCATGGACTCGACGGCGCTGATGTTGCGGGAGTAGGGGAGCAGGAGGCGGATGAGTCCGTCGTGCCGCTGGCGACAGGAGAAGGCGACGTCGGTGTCGCT
>JAAXHY010000251.1 GCA_012270665.1 Dehalococcoidia bacterium | reverse complement strand
TCCGCTATCTGGGCGATTTCGTCTATTGCGGACTGGATGTCGTCAACGACTATGGACATGTTGACCGTACGGATGATGATGCGTCGCTGGGAGACGAGTTGGGCGGACTGCTGAGCGGAGAGATCTGGGCCAGCGAGTGTCTGCGCGTCAGGCTGGGTGAGTTCCACTTCCTTCATCACTTCTTTCTCGACTGCGACCGTCTCCATCGGAACCGCCGCCGCGGCGGGAGCGGTAGGCTGTCCCGGAAGACCCTGCCTCCCGGTGGTTCGTTGAGCGTCCCATGCCAGTCTTTCGCGCATGGCGGACGGGGCTGGCGAGGAGGTCGGGGCAGGGGCCGCCGGCGCGGGCGCGACCCTCTCGATCCGCTCCGCATCGGACTCTTCTACGGAGCCACAGGCCGCTGCGATGGCCGCCGCAAGAAACAGCGCGACTATGGAAATTGCTATCAGGACAGTCATCTTGGTTTTCATGTCTGAACCTCCTCCTGTCTAGTGTGAAGACAGTGTGCGTCCGGGATACGTTCAAACCCAACGTCAATAGTGACTCATTCGGCGAAATTCGTGAGTCACATCCGTAACACTGAGTTCAACAGGCCGTAATCGCGGCGAGAATCGGGCGATCCGCGGAGAGGATATTCGCAGGATAGACGGCGAGAAAGAGTTGTGGGACAACGACTGTGGGATCGAGACAGTTGATCCGCTCGTGAACTTCGGCTTCGTTAAAGAGTCGATAGATGCAATGCGCCAAGTCGAGAATCACCTTCCCCGTGTCAATGGAAGGGATGACACCCACCCATTCACTCGGCAGCGCCGTACTCTTCCTAGAGTGTCAACACTGAGTGTGTTCGTCGGGATGGTTCGACTGCATCCGGTCATTATTAGGCTGGAGACCAGGCATGGAGTCACGCTCCCCTGGCGGACTTCACCTTGTCCAGCATCGTGGGAGGCAGTGGGAATACCCAGCCCCGGTTCCCGATGATCCGCTGAGTCAATGCGGCCGGAACGGCGACGATAATCTCCGGCTCGATAGAGAACTTGCCGTCGAATCCGCCCACCGCGCTCCTGGCATGAATCCCCGCGAACCCGCCCTGGTCAACGCCGTTCTCGGCATAGTCGCTCCTGGGGCCGCCGAAGACCGAGTGCCACCTGAACGAGAAGCCGTTCGTCACCGCTGGGGCGGCCCCGCTCGCGCCGCCGCCCGGCGAGACCACCATGCCCAGCGCCTTCACCGTGTACAGCACGTCGTTCAGGTCGCCCTC
>JAAXHY010000521.1 GCA_012270665.1 Dehalococcoidia bacterium | reverse complement strand
GAGCTTCAGAGTCGCGAGTATCTTCGCGGCTTTGGCGCTGGCGGGAGTGGTTACTCTGGCGACGCCCGGGAAGGCGCACGCGCAGGCGCCGGAAGGGGTACAGGGACCGTGGCTGGCGATATTTCAGCTGTTCTGGTTCACCAACCCGGACTATGACAACGGCGGCGCTGACCAGCAATACACAGTGTACTACGGCCAGAGATTTGAGTACGGCAAGGATAGACGGCCGAAGTGCTGGTATCACCACACGGACGGACCGGATGCCGACAAGGTGAACTCGCTGTTCCTGATGATGTCGTGTCGTATTGGACTTGTGGTGGGAGCGGTGACATGGGCAGGCGTTGGCATCGCCCTGATGACTATGGCGTGGAACGGACTGATGCATGTGGTGGACTCGACCGCCGGAGGTGAGCGCGCGGGCGTACTGCGGAACATGATAACCAGCCCGTTGGTGGGACTGCTGCTCATGTTCATGGCATACGCGATTGCGACATTGATATACGTCGTGATGCGCTACAACTTCGAGCGTTACCTGAACCCTGATGTGTGGTCGTCTTAGGCACGTGGCAGGGATGTGGATGGCGTTAACTAAGGAGTGTGAGAAATGGCAGTCGCCACTGAGGAACGAGTCGAGCGGGAAGAACCCGAGTCGGACATTGACATTATTGAAGGGGAGTCCGGGCGCGAACGGCAGAACGGGGTAGCCAGGAGAGGCGCGGAGGCGCTTAGCGCCGCAAGGAATGTTGCGAGCGGAACGCTTGGCGCGGTCAGACAGTTTCTGAGACGGCGATCTGGCGCGAGTGAGGAAGACGGGACCATACCAGCTTATATCGACCCCGATGAAGAAGAGCGTGTGCGCGAAGCCGAAATCGAGCGGGAATGGCCGTCGGAGAATATCGAGGAAGCCCCTGAGCTTCTGGGCTATCTGGGTTACAGCCACATTGAGAACGGCAACCTCGTCGTGAGGTCCGACGGTCGAAAGATGGTCGTATTCCAGTTGAAGGGGAAGGAGAACGACCAGGCGAGCGTCGCGAGCTTCGCCGGTGCCCTGAACTCGCTTCAGGGGCCGGTGCAGTTTCTGATAAGACAGCACCCGCCGCGACTGAACGAGTTCAGAATGAAGATGCGAGTTCATCGGGAAGCCGCCGAGGAGGAGAAGCCACTCACTGAGAGGCTGCGCATGGCGGCGGAGTCCCTGGACGTACTCCTGGGAGACATGGAGAGCCGTGAGGGGTTGATGGATAGGCGCTTCTACATCATCTGTGGTGAGGAGCGCATGGATGAAGTGATGGCGGCGATTAGTCGCGTACAACTCACTGCAGGCATCCTTGCCGACCGCGCGCTTGATATAGCGTTGCTAAGCTGCGCCTTCGGTCAGTCCCCAGCGGACCTACCGGAGCAGGAGAGCATCCGATACAGGACTGAGGCGACTTATGTACGCGGTGACAGCGGGGACTACCGCAGGACGATCTGGCTGAAAGTCTTTCCGCGCAATATGAGCCTGGGTTTCCTGGAGTCGATTCTTGCACAGGGGATACCGATGGATGTATCCATTCAGGTGTCGCCGATTCCCTCGGCGCGGGCGCTGTCAAACCTTCAGAGCCAACTGACCAAGATGCAAGCGTCCGCGACGATCCAGCTGAAGCGAAAGGGAATCGTGGATGAGAAAGAAAAGATTGCGATACGGGACATTGTGTCGTTGCGAAGCGCTGTGATGCGTGGCGTGGAGCGGATGTTCAATGTCTGCCTCGCGGTGACGGTGCATGGGCCGTCGGAGCAGAAGCTCGACGAATATGTGACTGTGCTGCGGTCGGTATTCACCTCGGTGATGGCGCAACTCGACGAGATGCCTCGGGTGCAGGGGAAGGCGCTGCGGATGACTATGCCGCTCTGCGACAACCCTCTGCGTAACTGGACGATTCTGGATACCAGCACCGTGGCTCTGCTTTATCCATTCGGTCCACCGGACATGGACGCAAGGGATGGAACGCTGATCGGACTGGACACGAATGCGCGAAGTCTCGTCACGTTCGACAAGTTCAACTCGCCGGTGGCGCAGAATCTGAACACTGCCATACTCGCGACAAGCGGCGCCGGCAAGAGTTATAGCGCGAAACTGGGCATAGTGCGCCAACTAACAAGGGGAGTCAGAGCTTACATCGTCGATCCTGAAGGCGAATACGTGGATACGGCGATTGCGGCCGGTGGCCGTGTGCTGACGCCTGGTGTTCCGGGTCAGGGCATGAATCCCTTCGTGGTCACGGAGACGGGTGCTGAACTGATGGAGCGCATCCAGAATCTTGTCAATCTTGTCCAGGTGATGATAGGGGAGAATTTGAATGCCACAATGACCGCGAGCCTGGACGATGCCATGACGACTTACTACGAGAAGGTGACCGTGGAAGGTGAGGAGGGAAACTGGTCGGGACTGTACGCGCACCTGAAAGAAAGAGAACCCGCACTTGCGGCAATGGTGCGGCCGTTCTATTCGGGGAGCATGCGCTACTTGCTCTCGGACGAGGGAACGGACCTTCTCAAGGATGAGCCGCCGATTACCGTCTTCAACCTGCGGCTGATCAAACCGGAGATGAGCGCCGCCGCCGCGATGGTTTGCGCCGAGGTGGTTTGGACGATGGCAGCGCGTGATCCCAGGCCACGAGAACTGGTTGTGGACGAGGTGTGGAGGATAATCCAGGTGCCCGAGGGGGCGGAGTTCATGATGAACACCGCCAAGCGTGCGCGTAAGCATGTGCTGGGACTGACGAGCATAACGCAGGACGTTAACGACCTGCTGGCAGTGAACACAAGCGAGGGCGTCAGGGGCAACAGCGGTCGCGCGGTCATCCAGAATGCCAGCTACAAGTTGCTGCTGCGGCAGGACCCGGCGGTGGTTGAGACTATCGCAGAGACTTTCCAACTGCCTTTTGAGGTCGCTCAGAAACTGCCGTCATACCCGACCGGACAGGGTTTGTTGCTGACTCCGATGGGACGATTTCCGGTGGAGATGGAATCGGCGCCCGTTGAGCACGAGATTATCGAGTGGAAGGCCGGCGCTCACTAATGCAGAATGGTGGGAGAAACATCGTGACATCTAACGGGACACTATTGAGAGTGAAGCCTCCACGCCTCGGCGAACACACGCTTCTCAGCTTTGAGAACCTTTTGGAGTCACTGGACGCGGAGGAACCGTTCAGCCTTGAACTGGTCGCCGAACACCGTGGCCTCTACATGCTCGTGAGAAGCGAACATCCGGACCGCGTTGCCCAGCAGCTAAAAGCGCATTACCCGGAAGTGGGGCTTGAGTACATCGAGAACTGCGATGATCCACTGGCTTTCGGCGAAGAAGAGAATGTCTGGATGCAGACACTTCGCCCGGAGGGTAGTGAATGGTTGCCCTTCCAGGTGTACGACGATACCGGAGTGCTCGAATACGGCTCGGACCCGTTCATTGACATGCTCGGCTCGCTTTCGAGCAATGTGCGGCCCGAGGAGAGGCTGGTGTCAAGGCTGGTTCTGAGTCAGAAGTCTCACGACTGGTCAGAAGCATGGCGGGCCCGGGCGATGAGCGGAGCAGGCAGCGCGAACCAGCAAGTAGCTGAAATGGAGCGTATGGTCCTGCAGCTCGAACGGTCGAGGCAAGGACAAACCCCGAAGAGAGAAAATGCCTCCACCGGCACAACGGATATGATGTCGGATTCGTTAACCCAGTGGATTATCTATCTTGTTGTATCCGCAATGGCGGTGCTACTGATCGGACTCTGGTTTAGACACCTGTGGCAATCAGGACAGGTATGGCAAATGGCGCTATACGCGGTCGTAGGCGCAGGGGCGCTTTGCGGGCTTGGGTTCCTGTTCTGGAAGCTTGGCTTCTTCAGGAAGATGCCTAAGCAAGAGTATTACGATCCCCAGCAGGTTGCGACACGCATATCCGGGTCTGCATTCAGGTTGGAAGTGCAGCTTTATGCAGTCGTAAGTGGCGAGTCCCGGTCATCCAGGTCAAGGGAGTTGCTTGAGCCGGTGGTCGCGGCATATCGGAGCTTCGATAACCCCCTCGGCTGCAGGTTCGACATTGGCGAACTTGTACTGTTGTCAAAGGTAGATTGGAACGGACGTCTGCTCAGTTTTGAGAAGGACGGTCGCAGGCGTGGTCTGTTTAGTCCGCCTGATGAGAGCGGACAAGGCGTTGTGGGAGTGCGCGAGGTAGCTGCTTTCTGGCACTTACCGGGGGAGTCCGCAAGGGTCGAGGGACTTGAAAGGGCGGGGAGCAGGAGGGTGCCTCTGTCCCGAGCTCTTGGCACAGGGGCGCTTGTCGGCGAGGAGGTTATCGGGGACGGCGAAGTAAGGCTTGTCCGCTTTCCATCACAGGCTATGAGGCGGCATCATCTGTATGCGGCAAGGACACAGATGGGCAAGTCAACTCTGATGGGACATATCGTGGGGAGCAGGCTTCTGGAGAAAGCCGCAGGACGGGACGATCAGGCGGTAGTCGTGGTGGATCCGCACGCCGACCTGGTGTCAGGGATATTGGAGCGGGTGCCGGAAGAGGTGGCTGGGCGAGTGCGGCTGATAGACCTGGGGGACGTGACACGCAGATGTGGCATCAACCTGCTGGACGTGCATGTCTTTCAGGAACGAGAAACGACGGTCGATACCGTCGTTCGCGTGGCGCGCGCGCTGTGGGACCAGTGGGGTGGCAGGATGCAGACCATACTGGAACATACGCTGAAAGCCCTCTACGAGGCGAACAAGACGCTGCCTCGCGACGAGCAGTACACGCTGCTGGACGGGCGGCTGATGTTAACTGATGAGGGCTTCCGAAATGAAGTGCTGCGGCGAGTGCGGGACCCGTTCATCCTCGACTGGTGGCAGAGCGACTTCGGCAGTTGGCGGGTCGATTATCTTGCCGACGCCCTTGCGCCCGTGCAGACACGGCTCGCACAGTACGCCGGATCCGCGGCGGCGCGTGAGATCCTAGGCCAGCGTAGATGCACGCTTGATGTGGCGGAGGCTATCAGGAACGGGGACGTGCTGCTGGTCAGCACGGATCAGGGCGCGGTGGGACGACATGTGTCGGCGCTTGTCGGCGCCGCGCTGCTGAATCTGGTGGAGTCGGTCATTAGACAGGAAGGAGAGAGATCTGTGTCCGAACGGGGCGGCGCGATGGTTGTTGTTGACGAGATGCAGACCATACCGGGAGTCGAATACGAGGATATGCTATCGGAGCTGCTGAAATATCGCGGATCGCTCGTGCTGGCGACACAAAGTCTCTCTAGGCTGGATGAGCTGTCCCCCACGATGAGGGACTCGATACTGGCGAATGCGGGCTGCCTGTGCGTCTTTCAGGTGAATGCGGTGGACGCAAAGAGACTGCTTCCCGAGCTCGATAGCGAGCGGCTCGATGAGGAGGACATCACCGGGCTTGCTGCGCACAACTGCTACGGCAGGCTGGACCTGGGCGGTCCACGTCCCGAGTATTTCTCCATGCGGTTGTTGCCGGCGCAGCCCGGCAATCCTGCTATCGCCAGTGCGATACGCCTGGCTTCCGATGCCTACACCAGGCTGCATGTCGAGGTTGCGTGGGAGCAGGCGCATTACATGGATGACCAGGTGAGCGACTTCCGTGACAAGCTGGACCGCGCCGGCGATGACGGGAGCATGGATTTTGGGCAGGGTCCCAGAAGCGACAGGGGTGGCAATCGCGGGCGTCGCGGAAAGAGGGATGATGTCTATGAGAGAGATGGCAAAGACGACGAGGATGAAGACGGCGAGGTCGGGGTGCCGGCTCGTAAGTAAGGAGACGACCCTCAATGCCAGCGGTTGCGACGCGGGACAGCGACAAGGTTGCCATCCGCGCTCTGGGGCGTATGCCGTTCCTGGAGAGGCGTGAACTTGCGGCTGTCTCGTCTTTGATGGAAAGAACAGCTCTGAATGCGCTACACCGGCTTGGGAAAGACGGGCTGGTTGATCCGGTTAAGCACTCTCTCCATGAAAGATCGCGGATGCAACGCTGGTATCTGACGCCGAACGGCATCGAGAAGTTCGCGGAACTTGAAGAGCTGACGACGGACGAGGCGTTAAGGCGATTTCCGCTTTCCGCCGAGTGGCGGCGTTCGCTACTCAGACGGATGGAAACTGTGGCTACCTGCTACCGCGTCGCGCTGGATGCTTCCCTACCCTATGACGGGCTGTTGAGATGGCGTTGGGAACGGTCAGGTCCCCTTGATGCGTTCATGACTCTTCCTGACGGACGAACTCTGGGAATTGCCCGCTTCGGACCGGCTCTTCCCCGGCGCTCGATGTACAGCCGCCTAGGGAGCATGATGGAGATGCACCGGCGTAACGTGCTCTTCGCGGTTCTGCTCGTCGTTCCAGGCCCAGTCGAGGCGCATGGATTCCTTGAGCGGATGAAAGGAGAATCGCTTGACCTCTCGCTCGCAGTGGAAAGCGGATTGCGACACATGCGTTCTGGCGATGCTCTCTGGCGCAGTCACACCTATCGTCCTGATACCGCCTTTCCAATCAAGGGCGTGATTAAAGGGGTAGCACGACGGCCGCCGACACCGGCTGCTGCCCCACCAAGGCGGGCGACAATGCCAAGAGGGATGGTTGGGGAAGGAGAAAATGAACTCGACCTGGTTTCAGGCAATCTGGTACAGCCGGCGGGCAGGATGCTTGACGCTCTTGCGGACTGGCCTCTGATGCGTCTGGCAGATATGGCAGAGTTCCTCGGTATTAGCTTAGAACACGCAAAGGACGGTAGAGCACAACTCATTCGGAGTGGTTTGGCTGTGGGGCTGAGATTCGGGAGAACGGCTGCGGAGAGGAGCGATAACGAGAGCCGCCTTGCACTCAGCACTGACGGACTAAGACATCTGGCTTGGAGGGATCGAACTAGGCTGTCGGATCTGACTGCCTCCTGGGGAATCCAGCCGAGCCAAAGCGGGGATGCCGCGCTTCACCTTTCGAACTATCGCGTCAGAGGGTCCAAGCTGCGTGTTCTCGCTCACGAGCTGAAACATACCGATGGAGTACACAGGTTCATTTCGGCGCTCGCATCTTCTTGCCGAAGAGCAGATCAGTGGGAGTTAGTTCAGATGCTTCCACCACATCGATGGGAAAGGTGGTTTCATTACAACAGTCGCCGTTATGGGTTGAAGCCGGACGCGATAGGTCAGTTGGCATGGCAAGGGACGAATGTGTCGTTAATCCTGGAATACGAGGAAAGAGCGATCAAGCCGGTGCGGATGCACGAGCGGCTGTTGCGCTACCGCCGGTATTATGGCGCTCTCGAAACGCAGCGAGACTTCCAGAACGCCTCGATGGTTACGCTCGTGTTTCCGGATGTGGCTGCTGCGAGTCGCTGCTCCACTTTCGCTTTGAAAGAGGCCCGGAGGGCAAAGCGGGTGGAGATGAGGATTCCCATACTGATAGGAAGCCTGGCTGGCTTGGAAGCGGAGGGCGCTCTCGGACCTTTCTGGTTGATTCCCTCGGATCTAGACCTGGGCGCCGTAAGGCTGGAGTCTCTATTGAAGGATGGGCAGAGCCGCAACAACCACAGGGAACTTTTGGTCTAACACATGGAACGCTGAATTGCATGTCAGTACCCTGTCCAGGGAATGGGAGGTGGTCGGTCGGGTAAAGAGTAGTATGAAGGGAAGATGTTTATGCGGAGTTAAAGCGGCGTAGGGGTGGTCGGTCGGCGCAGTAGAGCAGGAGATAGAGCGAGAAAGACTATTGGGGAGCGTAGGGCAAGTGGTCGGTCGGTGGTCGGCGGCAGGATCAAGGCAGGAGCGAACGGATGGGGAGCGAGCGAGAGTGCCTGCGCGTCGAGGAGATGCGTGAGTGGTTGCAGGCGTGGGTCAAGAGGACAAGCCAGAGGCGAGTGGCAGAGGCGCTTGGAGTGAACCGTGACCCTCTGAGGCGCGCGTTGCGGGGCACGGGTGAAGTAACGGGCGTCGTGCGAGGTGCGGTCGAGAGGTATGCAAGGGGGCACGGCATTCAGATTATCGACCCTGGCACCTCATCCTCTATCGGGAGAATCGAGGATGACGGCAGCTCAGGTGATGACGCGGACAGCGATGCGAACAGGGGCAAAGAGGGCGGCGGCCCGTCAGATGAGCGTTCAGGGGATGGTGTGACAGGGGCAGAGATAGATGGTGAGAGGAGTGAAGCGCCCGCCGAGAACGATGACGAAACGCCAGACAGCTCTGAAGACAGCAGGGGCGCGTCAGAGGACGATTCCGGCGAGGTCTCACAGGGCGCAGCGAGGCAGCCGAGAGACGACGTACGGGACAAGGGAGTCTCAGCCCTACTGGGAAAGATAGAGGATGCCTTGACGCCCGCAGAGCTGGCGTCAGTCGTGGGAGCGCCTGTGCTTGCCGAGCTGCCAATGGAAACGGCGCTATCGGGGGCGCGTGCGCTGGCTCGTGGTTGGCGGTGGGTACGTGACCCGGCGCCAACCGGCTTGCACGGCGACGCCCTTTACTACCTTCACACACGAGAAGATGTGAGCTTTGCTGACGAGGGGGCGAAGCGGGTAGCATTCGCGGCTGACACGGAGATGTTCGAGTGTGGTCTTACAGGCGCAGAACTGCGGTACGGCGTACATCCGCGCGATAGACAGAAGCGATATGCTGTCGAGCGACACGAGGACAGGGGCCTGCTTATCGGCATACGGATGGCGGCTCTTGTGCCTGAAGAGCCCTATCCTGACGAGAAGTGGTTCTTCGGCTCGGATGGACAAGTCATCGACGGAGAATGGCAGCCAAGCGCGGCCGAGGTCATAACCGCACGCCGCAAGCTGATTGTACTGTCGAATAGCTTTTCAGAAGCGTCGTCTGGAAAGCGTCTCACACCCTGGCATCTCTCGCTACGCAGTGAGCAGATGCGCGTGGAGTTGCAGATGATCAACAGCCACTATGGACTGACGATCGGCGAGCACGTAAATGGCGACCGAACCTGGGAGCCGTCCACAAGACTGGGTATCGAGACACGCTGGCGGCGCGCTGAGATTGCCTTGAATGAGGCAGCGATACAGCACGAGTTGCGCCGACGTCGACGAATGAGCGCACTCCTATGGGTCCCTCGCCTCATACTTGGGAGACTGAGTTCCCCTTCACAGGGGGAACCGTGTGGCGAAGTATGCGGAGATAAGGACTGGAGCATCACCGCTCCAGCCTAGGGCCTGTTGACATTCAGGTTTTTCGGCGTGAAAATCGCCAATTTCAGTGCCAAAAGCCCAATAGTTGAGCCATTTTGTCTGTTTTGCATAAACCGTACCATATATCTAGAAGCGAGCCAAATCGAAGCGTTTGCGTGTCAAAATTACGCAAGTATTTATGCGATTTCGTAACTTGTCAAATCATAACGCGTAATGTCGCACTACTTTGCGCTGTTCTAAAGTAATGAAGTCTTCACGATCACTCCCAGTCAGTAAACAGTCTCCTGACAATCTGTGAATTTTATGTCCGTCGTAATTGGTCCGCCCGCCTACTATCAGTTTCTCGCCTACTACAACCA
>JAAXHY010000206.1 GCA_012270665.1 Dehalococcoidia bacterium | reverse complement strand
ACCTCGACCGTCTTTACCACCTCTTTCTCGACCACGACTGTTTCGCCGGGCACTTGTACTTCCTTTATGACGACTTCGGGTTCAGTGCTGCAAGCTAACGCAGCCGCTACTACTGCGACCGCGGCGAGCGCCAGCAGCCATCTGCCCTTCCTCAGTATCTCAGGCACTCTCTCCTCCTTACTTTCTATACTCTGGGCCATTGCGTCTCGCAGAGCGAATTTCTTGGCCACGCAAGACTGAAATATCACCGTGATTCAATCATACGGCATTCAGAATTGTCAAATCATGGAGGAGACTGTCCGTAGTGAACAGAGGTGTCGGGATACTCATCCGGCCATGAATACCAGGTTGTCATGAGAGCAGGCAGAAGGAACGATTTTCGAGTTGCGAATGTTGGGATCTGACCTCTGCGGAGTCAGGGTCATGCCCTTGTCCGAAGCTGTGTGCGAAGCATCATGCGCTGTCCCAGAAGAGTGACGCTCAAGGCCGTGATGAATATAGCCGCTCCGGGAATCAGCGTGAGCGACGGCACGCGGCGCATGTAGGGTTGAGCCTCCCACAGCATCGCGCCCCAGTCCGGCGTCGGAGGCTGGGCGCCCACTCCGAGGTATGAAAGGCCGGCAATCGTGATAAGGAGCTGTCCGAACCGAAGGAATCCCATAGCCAGTATGGATCCCATGATATTCGGGAGAACGTGCCTGCGAAGAATGAATAAGGGAGTGGAACCCAGCGCCACGGCGGCCTCCATAAACTCTCGCGTGTTCACCTCGAGCGTCACCGCCCTGGCCAGGCGAGCGTAAGGGGTCCACGCGAAGATGGTCACCGCGAGGACGATGGTTGCGAAGCCCTGCTCGAGCAGTGACGCCAACGCGAAAGCGACCACCAGTTCGGGGAAGACGAGAACCACGTCCACTACGCGCATTGCGATTTCGTCCGTCGCGCCGCCGATCCTTCCGGCGAAGGCGCCTACAAGCGTGCCGAATATACCGGAAATCAGAACCGATACCGTCGTTATCGCCAGGGAGAAGCGACTCCCCATGAGAAGCCGCGACAAGACATCCCGGCCGAGATGGTCTGTTCCAAGAGGGTGATTCAGACTCGGAAGTTCCAGCCGGGCGCTCAGATTCTGATCATTGGGGTCGTAAGGCGCGAGAACGGGCGCGAAGATGGCGACTAGTCCTATGGCTGACAGAGCGGCGAACAGCAACGCCGCCGACACGGATAGACCGTGAGAATCGAGTTTTCGCCGAACTGATTTCAGGTTCTCCTCGAAGGAGTCTTTCCAGACGATTCCACCCATAGCTGTCCTCTCCCAGCTCTCACCCTTCAAGACGTATAGCCGGATTCAGGGCGACGTATATCACGTCTGTCGTGGTGTTTATGAGAACGGCGATTACGACAATCGTCATCAGGCTGCCCTGTATCAATGGGAGGTCGCTGGCGTTGATGGCGTCAAACAGAACCCTTCCAATTCCTGGCACAGAGAAGATCACCTCGACGATGAGCGCCCCGCCGATCAGTCCCGCCAGCCACATACTCGATAGGGTCACGACCGGGATCATCGCGTTCCTCAGCGCGTGTCGCCGGATCAACAGAACCTCTCCCAGACCCTTTGCCCTCGCCGTTCGCATATATTCCATCGAGAGAGCCTCGATCATCGAGGCGCGTACAACCTGGGTGAAGAAGGCAGTCGCTCCGGAGGCAAGGGTGAGACAAGGCAGTACCAGGTGCAGCGGCCCGCGCCATCCGGCGGAGGGTAGCCAGCCCAGGTGAATGCCGAAGACCAGGATTAGAGTCGGCGCAAGTACATATGCCGGAACCACCACTCCTAGCTGGGACGCGACCGCGACAAATGTATCCAGCAGCGTCCCGGGCCTCATGGCCGCCAGTATCCCCACGGGCAGGGAGACGCTCAGGGAAATGGCAAGCGTAACGACGCTCAGTGTCGCGGAGACCTTCAACCCGTCGAACACCTTCTCGCTGACGGGGACACGTCCCATATATGACCGCCCCATGTCGCCATGAACGACTCTCCACAGCCAGGTCGCGTACTGGATGAAGAGATGGCGATCAAGACCAAGCTCTCTTCTGAGGCGCTCAGTGGCTTCAGGAGTGGGCTGGCGGTCCAATACCTGAGCTTGGAGTACCGCCGTGGCGGGGTCAATACCGCTTATCAGGGGCGTGAGGAAGATGAGAAATGAGACGACCGCGACGATAAATGGAATAAGGAGCAGCCGGCGCAGAATTATCCTGTACAATGCCGCTCCCTTTCCCTACCTGCCGCCTTTCGCTCAGTTCGATACATCCAGTTCAGTAGTCAGCATATAGTATTCCAGCATATGCGACTGCCAGTTCTTCACATGGTTGGCGTATGCGTAAATCTGCTCCGTGTAGTTTATGAACGGATGCGCCGCGTCCTCATGGAGTATCTGCTGTATCTGCCGGAAGATGTCGTATCTGGCCTCCGTGTCGCTCAAAGGGCGCGCCTGTTCCAGCAGCTCGTCAACCTCGGGATTGCAGTAGTTGGCATAGTTGCTGACGTCCACAGAGGAGCAGGAGTAGTCCGCGGTGAAGAAGCCCTCCGGGTCGTAGGCGTCTATGAGATGCCCCCTCGATACCAGGAACATATCGAAGTCGCCCGCGAACACGTCGTCCACCAACGCGCCCCATGGCGCCAGCCTGATCTCAGCGCTGAATCCGGCGTCGTTGAGCATCTCGTGAATGGCGACCGACATAGCCGGAAATTCCGCGCGACTCGGGTACGTCCACAGGGATACTTTCAGTTCACCCTCCTCGTATCCCGCCTTGGCAAGGAACTCTTTCGCCGTCTCAGGATCGAACTCATACGCTTCCAGGTCCGGATTGACCCACGCCTCGCTGGGCGCGAACGGCCCTATCGCAGGCTGCCCGATCCCTTCCAGCACGGAATCAACGATGGCGCGCCGGTCAATGGCGTGCTGAGCCGCCTTTCTGACATTCACATCCGAGAATGGCCCATTCCTGTTGTTGACATACAGGGTAACCGTCCTGGGCTGCTGCTCTCTGTATATGGTGAAATCCGAGTTGTCCATGAAAATCGGAAACTGAGAAATTGGAAGGTGTCTCACGAAGTCCACCTCGCCCGTTTCCAGCATCGCTGACCTAACCCCTCCGTCCGGCACGAAAAAGAACTCCGCCGCGTCAAGCGTCGCGCTGCCATCCCAATAGTCTCCGAAGCTCACCATGCTGATGCTCTCGATAGACACCTCGTCTTCGATGATGAAGGGGCCGGTGCCAGCGTCAATGACGCTTGGCGAGGCGCTGCCCGCGCCTTCATACGACGCGGGCGTCAGGATTCCGGTGGTTGGCACGGCCAGCCTGGTTGGCAGAAGCACGTCAGGCGCGCCGCTCTCGACAATCACCGTATAGGAATCCGCGGCGGTAACGCTCTTCAGCGTGTCCTCGGTAAACCCCCTGGGCGGATTCGGAACCCCGCGAAGATAGTCGAGCGCCATGACGACGGACTCACTATCGAAAGCGGCGCCGTCTTGGAAACTCACGTCTTCCCGAAGTTTGAACTCCCAAGCGTTGCCATCTCGGAGGCTCCACGAATCCGCGAGATATGGCTTTACTTCGCCGTCGAAGTCAATTTTGACCAGGGTCTCCGTAACGCCCGCCCTCGAGATTATGAAAGAGTCGTCCGTCTCGACAGCGCCGTTGTTCGAGGGCGCGAACGGAGCCGCTGTCGTGATCTTGGATGGGCCGGCATCTCTCTCCACAACCGGCGCCTGAGTCGCAACCATCGGCGTTGCAACCGCGGGTCTGGCAGTCGGCGCGGGTGGCGCCGTCGGGGAAGCCTGCTTTACTATCTCAACTGTCGGCTGGGGCGCTGGCGCAGCAGTTTCGCTTTCGGAATCGCCGCAGGCCATGATCGCCAGGAAAATCAGCCCTGCGACGATACAGAGGCCGATGGTCTTACACAATGTGCGGAACGTAGTCATTCTTTAATTCCTTGCATAGTAATGATATTTAGTATCACTAAATGAGCCGACTATGATACTACAATAAACTATTGGCCTATTTCAAATGAAATATATTATCAATTACTGGTCAGCGGGATCGTACTGACGACGTACGCTAGGAAAGAGGCTGAGCCAAAATCGGGTACCCGATTTTGGCATTCTCACATGAGGCGAGGGAAGTGGGGGATTTCGCCTGCCAAGGGTCTCAAGTATTGGATGAAGGCATCGGTGACGAAGTTATCGGACGGGGATAGGAATTCTTCGGGCATACGGCGGACTCTTCCTCCGACCTGATCGAGCGGGGCGAATCCGGTTCGGCACTTGTAAGTCGGGCCATACTCCCGTTCGAGAGTGACTATCACGTCGCGCATACCTTCACGGGCGGCGGTAACGGTGGCCCTGCCAACCATTTCGGCCTCTCTTACATCCGACTCGGAGGCTGCCCAGACCAGAGATCGCTGGATGGTTCCGGGCTTTTCGTAGCGCGCGCGGACTCCGAGAGAGCGGCTGACGAGCGCGGCAAGATAGCGAGCGGGACCGTCGTAGTACTCGTGTCCGAAATCGTCCACGAACCAAGGCTCGGACTGGGCCCCGAGGATACCGTCGGCGGAGCGGGCGTTTTCGGATATGACGGCGACAGCGTATCCGTATCTGGCGTAGGCGTCTTGCACGTCAGCGACGAACTTGTCCTCGTCCACCCGCATCTCCGGCACGCATACCAGATGCGGAGGGTCGCGCTCGTCGCGCTTGGCGAGAGCGGACGCGGCGGCGAGCCATCCGGCGTCGCGTCCCATGACTTCGAATATCGTAATGGGTGAGGCTCCAGTGAGCGCCTCGGCGTCGAGTCCGGAGCCGACTACGGCGGTGGCGACGAACCTAGCCGCGCTGCCGTAGCCCGGACAGTGGTCGGTCAGGACGAGGTCATTGTCAATCGTCTTGGGGACGTTGATCACGGAGAGGTCGTAGCCTATCTCGTCGGCCCATGTCTGGAGCGTATGGCCCGTCTCAGCTGAGTCGTTGCCGCCTATGATGAACCAGTAGCGGATGCCGCGTCTTTCGAGGTACTCGAAAACAGGCTCAACGTCATCGTCTCTGAGTCGGCGGCGAGTGGAGCCTATGGCGGCGCCCGGGGCGTCGGCTACGCTCATCCAGAGGTCGCGCGGCACCTCGGAAAGGTTTATTGCTCGGTCTTGGAGTATTCCCTCCAGCCCGTTGGGCGCGCCGTACAGGGTTCCGGCGCCCGTTCTGGCAAACTCGGACGCGATGCCGTACAGGCTGCGATTCAGTACGTGGGTACACCCGCCCGACTGCATTACCAGGGCGGAGTTCATGTCCCCATCTTGAGCGCGAGGTCCTCGAAGTCGGTGGCTACGACGTCAATCCAGTCTTCGGGCGAGGTGTCTATCTCGCGGCGGGGACCGTGTTCGAGCGGTCTTGGAACGAACGCTGTCCTGAGTCCCTGGGCTCGCGCTGCCTTGAGATCGTTCTTGTGCGCGGCGGTCATCATAACTTCGGAGGGTTCGAGTCCGAGTATGTCGGCGGCCATGAGATAGGTCTCGGGGTCAGGCTTGTAGTGGCGGGCGAGTTCGGCAGAGAGGATGCAGTCCCAGGGCAGTCCGGCCCACTTGGCCATGTTGGTCAGGAGGGCGACGTTGCCATTGGACAGAGTAGCTATGACGTAACGCTTCTTGAGTCGGGTGAGTCCCAGGGGGGAGTCGGGCCAGGCGTCAAGCCTGTGCCATGCCTTGTTGAAGTCGCGCTTCTCGTCCTCGGTCAGTCCCTCTATGCCGTACTTGACGAGCAGTTCGTCGAGTATCATGCGGTGAAGGTCGTCTATCCGTGTCCAGGGAAGTTCGCCCTGGCGCACCTTGTTCATGGAGGGGCCATATCCTGAGCGC
>JAAXHY010000015.1 GCA_012270665.1 Dehalococcoidia bacterium | reverse complement strand
AACCTGTTCAGCGGGGGCGCGCTCGCCAATCTGAGCGTGGCCGCCATCGGCGTGTATCCGTACATCACCGCGTCCATCGTAATGCAGATCCTGGTTCCGGCTGTCCCCAGCCTGAAGGCGCTCTCCCAGGAGGGAGACTACGGTCGGCAGCGCATCAACCAGATTACGCACTACGCCACCGTGCCTATCGCCTTCCTGCAATCCTGGGGACAGCTTACGCTGCTCAGGCAGTCCGGCGTCCTGCCGGGTGTGGACTTCGGCCTGAACATGGGCACGTTCGCCATGCTCATGTCTATGGTCGCGGGAACGATGTTCCTGGTATGGCTCGGCGAGCTTATATCCGAGCGTGGACTCGGCAACGGCATCTCGCTGATCATATTCGGCGGTATCGTCGCCGGCTTCCCGACCATGGTCGGCCAGGGGTTGTTGGATAACAATCCGGGCGCGGGTCTGCTGCTGCTTACCCTGTTCGCCTTCGGCATCATCTACGTGATAGTGCTGTTCAACGAGGCTCAACGCCGCATACCCGTCCAGTATGGGCGCAGCATATACAGGGGCGGCCAGATGCAGAGGCAGTCCGGCTCGACGTTCCTGCCGCTGCGAGTGAACAGCGCGGGAATGATTCCGCTCATCTTTGCCTTCAGCATAATCATCCTGCCCGCTACGATATTCAGCTACTTCCAGAATCCGCTGTCGGACTCGTTCTTCACCCGCCTGGCGCGATTCTTTACGGACACGCTCGACCCGGCCAACTTACCGTACTGGATCGCGGTGTTCATATTGGTGGTGATCTTCACATTCTTCTATACGCTGGTGATATTCCAGCAGCAGAATCTGGCGGAGAACCTCCAGAGAAACGGCGGGTTCATCCTGGGAATCAGGCCGGGAAGGCCGACTCAGGAATACCTGAACAGGGTCATAATCAGAATAACCTGGGGCGGAGCGCTGTTCCTGGGAATCATCGCCATACTGCCGTATTTCGTGGCGCTGGCCACCAACGTCAGGGCGCTCACGCTTTCCAGTACGAGCCTGCTGATCATGGTCGGCGTCGCGCTCGATACGATGAGACAACTCGAAGCGCAGCTTTTGATGCGGAACTACGAAGGCTTCATCAGGTAAATTGAAAATTTGGAATTGGCGATTGAGAATTAGGGATGTAGGGCTGGAACTGAATTGAACGTGATCCTCATGGGACCGCCGGGGTCCGGCAAAGGCACGCAGGCGGCCAACCTGGCCGAGCAGCTTGGCGTGTATTCCGTATCCTCGGGCGACCTTTTCAGAGACCACCAGCGTCGGAACACCGAACTCGGCCAACTGGCGCGGTCGTACATGGAGCGCGGAGTCTATGTGCCGGACGACGTCACCATAGGCATGATAATGGAGTGGATCGAAGCCCCGGACCACTCCGGGGGCTTTGTGCTGGACGGCTTTCCCAGGACGCAGGCGCAGGCGCAGGCGCTCGACGATGCGCTCTTGGACAGGGGAGGCATTGATCACGTCATCCTCATCAGCGTGTCGGACGACGAGCTTGTTCGCAGACTCGGCGGACGGATCATATGCGGTGAGTGCCAGATTCCTTACAACCTGAACTCTTCGCCTCCGTCGGTCGAAGGAAAGTGCGACGACTGCGGTGGAAGCCTGTACCAGCGCGACGACGACAAGGCTGAAGTGGTCGCGAGGCGCATCGAGGTCTATAACCAGGAGACGCAGCCGATTCTGGACTACTATCGTGAGGTGGGAATACTCTCCGACGTAGATGGCGAACAGTCCGTTGAATCGGTAAGCGACGCGCTTCAGTCAGCCGTAAGCGCATGATTTGTTGGAAACGTGGGATTTTATGTAAACTTATCGTCTATTTCCGATTTAAGAGCCATATACAAGTGGCTTGAGATACACTGGAGGAAGTTGTCCTAGATGGCCCGAAGGCGGTCAGGAGGAATAACGATAAAGTCGCGCCGCGACCTGAGCATGATGATCGAGGCGGGTCAGATCGTCGCACACGCCAAAGCGAACATGATAGAGGCGGCGGCGCCCGGAATGGAGACCCGGGAACTGGACGCCATAGCCGAGAACACAATCAGAAAGTTGGGCGCGGTGCCTTCGTTCAAAGGGTACAATCCGGGGATGTCCATGCCCTACGCGTTTCCGGCGACGATATGCGCGTCACTGAACGACGAGATAGTTCACGGCATACCGAGCCGGAGAAGATTGAAGGAAGGCGACATTCTGAGTGTGGACGTAGGCGCGATATACGGCGGAGTTCACGGCGACAGCGCGTTTTCCATAGGGATAGGCAAAGTGGACGATGATCGCCAGCGACTCATGGACGCTACCAGAGAGTCGCTGGACAGAGGTATCGCTAAGGTAAGGGCAGGAGGAAGGATCGGAGACATATCCAACGCCATCCAGAGATACGCCGAGAGTCTCGGGTATTACCTGGTCAAGCAGTACGTAGGACACGGAATCGGTTATGACATGCACGAGGAGCCGCAGGTCCCCAACTATGGCAAGGCGGGCGACGGCGCCCTTATACGCAAGGGAATGGGACTGGCTATCGAGCCGATGTTGAATATAGGAACATCTGAGACGAAAGTCCTGGAGGACGGCTGGACGGTGTCCACCGCCGACGGGAGCCTTTCGGCGCATTTTGAAGATACGGTTATTGTTACGGACAGAGGACCCGTAGTAACGACCCGCTTTACATAGACGACGGGGGGACCCGAAAGGAGTCTGATGGCGAAGAAGCAGAAAGAGGCTATCGAGGTCGAGGGCACGGTGACGGAGTCCCTTCCCAATGCCAGTTTCAGGGTAGAGCTTGCCAATAAGCACAAGGTCTTGGCCTATGTTTCAGGCAAGCTCAAGCTGAACTTTATCCGCGTGCTGCCCGGAGACAAGGTTCTGGTGGAACTGTCTCCCTACGATCTGACACGCGGAAGGATTACCTACCGCTTCAGGTAGACGGAAGAAAGACAAGGCGAAATAGCACGGCTTGCATAGCCGATTGAGAAGAGGCTGACATGAAGGTTTCGGCATCGGTTAAGGTCAGATGCGCCAAATGCAAGGTGATCAGACGCCACAGACGGGTGATGGTCATCTGCGAAAACCCCAGGCACAAGCAGCGCCAGGGTTAGAAACGGAAGGGGGCAAGAATATGGCGATAGTATCGGGAGTCAACATTCCTGACAACAAGCGAGTGGAGATCTCGCTCAGAAGCATCTACGGCATAGGTCCGCGCCAGGCGAAGGA
>JAAXHY010000224.1 GCA_012270665.1 Dehalococcoidia bacterium | reverse complement strand
TGGAGGGGCCATATCCTGAGCGCCACGCATCGGCGAACTCCAGCCAGTCCACGTGGGCGATGCCCTTCCGTTTGGCGAGTTCTTTGCCCTCGCGGGCAATGCTCATGCGCCAGTCCACTACCGTTCCGAACACGTCGAAAACGAGCGCTTTAACTTGGTTGATTAGCATTTTGGCCTCCGGGTGAGTTTATGGTTATCAGTATTCACCTTCGGATTGTATCCGCGCCAATTTCTCGCGCAGTTGTCTGTTCTCGGATTCTAGGGCTTGCCGGGCCGCCGATTCTCTCGCGGCTATTTCTTCCGCGGACTGCCTACCGTCTGCTTCTTCGTCGAATGTGGGCAGGTAGCGTCCTTCTGAAGGATCGTAGAACCGCAGTTGGCCGTATTCCCAGCAGATGTCCATACCCAGAACGGCGCTATGGCCGCGGAACACGTCATCGCTTATGGTATCTATCTCGATTGAATCATAGCGACCAATGCCCAGACGGTCCCCCGCCAACGCTACATCGTGATACTCCCCGCCGCTGGGGTCGAAACGCCAGTATTCAGGTATGCCGAATTCTGCGTAACGTCTCCTCTTGAGCGTGTAATCCCTCACACCCGTGCTTGGAGACGCCACCTCTAGCGCGAAGTCGGGCGGCTTTCCGATGATGTCAACAGAGTAGCCATTTGCCCGTATGACGTCGTCGGGGTTGATGTTGAATGCGACCAGCAGGTCAGGGATCAGGACAACACGTTGGTCACCGCTGGGTCGCCAACCGACCGGGACTTCACACAAGACAAGTGTGGTTTCCGGAAAACCGAGGTGTCGCGCAAGCGAGGCTTGGTGAGCCGGGGAGTGCAAGTAGAGGGGGTTGTTCATATCATCTCTGGGCGCGAATTCAGGGAACGCCTCATCCAGCGCGGCGCGGGTTGGCGATATGTGCCTTGTAGTCATGTCTCACCTCGGAGGGTGGAGAAGTGTCCGTATCATGCACATTGTACATGATGTGAATGCCGCGCAAGGGGCATTTATCGGTCTGGAGGAAAGTCGGGCATACTTGTGGCTGCCGAACAGTCTATAATCTACTGGCGTGCCGCCGGAGTATATGTGTGTCGAGGCGGGAATGATACGATGCGGCAGGCGACTAAACAAGCTAGTGGGGGATCATGGCTCAGGTGAACAACGGCGCGGCGCGGATTCAGGATATGGCTTCAGAGCTGCGGGAGAGTATTCAGAAAGTAGTGGTCGGCAAGTCGGAGGTGATAGACTTGGCGATAATCGCGCTCATCTGCAAAGGGCACATTCTGGTGGAGGATGTGCCAGGCACGGGCAAGACGACGATGTCCAAGGCTCTGGCGCAGTCGCTGGGATGCACGTTCAGCCGCATCCAGTTCACCCCGGACCTCATGCCGACGGACGTGCTGGGCGTGAATTTCTACAACCAGAAGTCGGGAGACTTCGAGTTCCGGTCGGGGCCGATATTCAGCCAGGTGCTGCTGGCCGACGAGATAAATAGAGCTACGCCACGCACACAATCGGCGCTGCTGGAAGCTATGCAGGAGCGACAGGCGACTGTTGACGGGGTCACCCGCCGTTTCCGCGAGCCGTTCCTGGTGATGGCGACCCAGAACCCGATCGAGCAGGAGGGCACGTTCCCGTTGCCCGAAGCCCAGTTGGACAGGTTCATCGTGCGGATAAAGCTGGGATACCCGAGCCCGGAAGAGGAGTCCGATATACTGCTGAGGTTCGAGCGGGACACGGTATTGCCCGACCTGAACTCCGTTACGAGCGAGGATGAACTGGTCGAGATGCAGGAGTTGGTAACGCGCATCGAGGTGGACGACATAGTGCGCGACTATATAGTGTCGGTCGTGCAGAGTACACGGACGAACGACTCTCTCGCTCTTGGCGGCAGTCCCAGGGCGACGCTTGGCCTGTACAAGACATCGCAGGCGCGCGCCGCGCTGGACGGGCGGGACTTCGTCACGCCGGATGACGTCAAGGCGATGGCTGAGCCTGTGCTGGCCCATCGCCTGATACTGACATCGGGCGCGAGGCTTCGGGGTCTTGTTCCTGAACAGGTGGTGTCTGGAATACTAAACACCCTGCCCGTGCCAATCGAAAGGTAGCGCTGATTGTTCAACAAAGTCTGGCACGACATATGGATAGCGATGTTCGTGCTGCTCATAATCGTCGGCATCGTCTCCGGTCAGGGCCTCGTCATCGGCCTTGGCGCAATGGGCCTCATAGTGGCGGGGGTGTCCTGGGTCTGGAACAGGCTCTCACTGGAAGAGGTTCATTACGAGCGGAAGATAGAACAGCCGAGGGTGTTCATAGACGAAGATACCCACATGACGATTTCGGTGCTGAACCGAAAGCCGCTTCCACTGGGAAAGCTGAGCGTAGTAGATGAGATCCCGGACGAGGTAGAAGTCGCAGACGCCAGGATGGCGGCCAGCTCCAGCCCGAACGCCAAGATAATCATGCACAATACCTCGCTGGCGTGGTACGAGCGCATCCGCTGGGAATACAAGATCAAGGGAAACAGGCGGGGATACTTCAAGATAGGACCGGCGAGGATGGAGAGCGGCGACCTGTTCGGTTTCTTCGAGAGCCACAAGCCGGTCGAGAGGAACGACTATATCCTAGTGTACCCTAAGGTAGCGCCTCTGCCGGATCTTGGGATACCGGCGGTGAGGCCGCTTGGCGAGACCCGGGGCGGGATCAGGATCTTTCAGGATGAGTCTCGCCCGTCGGGACTGCGCGAGTACGAAGTAGGCGACCCGCTGAAGATCGTGGACTGGAAGGCGACGGCGCGGATGCAGAGCCTCCAGGTACGCACGTTCGAGCCCAGTTCGGCGTTCACGGTGATACTGGTTGTGCTGGTGGAGACTTCCGAACGCACGTGGGAGGGCTACTCGCCCATCAACCTGGAGCGAGTAATAACGAGCGCGGCCTCGGTCGCGAGCTATGCCACCGAGCAGCAGTACAGCGTAGGGCTATTCTCAAACGGAACGCCGATTCTAGCCGACCGTCCGATGCGGCTGAATCCGTCGAGCAATCCCGAGCAGCTAACGATAATCCTGGAGGCGCTGGCTACCATCAGGCCGCTTGCCATCGGCCCCATGGCCCCGCAGCTCGAGCAGAACTCGAGGCGGTTTCCCCTGGGTTCGACCCTGGTGGTGATCGCGGCGATACTGACCCAGGATATGATGTCGGTCATAGCCGACCTTCGGGCGAAAGGGCATCGGATGGTGGTAATCTTCGTCGGGGACGCGGATCCGCCCGATATGCCGGAGGGCGTTTTGCTGCACGATCTGAGAAGGCACTTCGAGAACCTGGAGTTGGCGAGTGAGTTCGGCCCAAGATAGGCTCATCCTGATAGCCTGCATCGTAGTCGAGAGCGTGTGGATCTACGTTCTCATCGCCGTGCTCAGCCTGGCGCTTCTCCAAGGGATCAACGCGGCGCCCTGGATAGCGGCGATTGCCATGATGGGCGGCTCTTTCGTGGTGGCGCGCACGACCATGATGATCATCATGCCGCTGTGGATGCAGTACGCCATACAGATGGTGACGGGCATAATCGTCATCTACCTGCTGCTCGGCACGTACATACTGGTTTCATCCACGCCGGGCGTGGATCTGGGCTGGCTGAGCGTGGTGATGTCGGACGATTCGACCTCTAACGACCGGACGCGAGCCGTCATATCCGCGCTCTGCGCCGCCTTTCTGTGGTGGAGGGGGGGCAGGATAGCGTCAATCGAGTTTCCGACCGACCACCTTTCGATGACGTTCAGGGTAGGACTGATAGCGCTGTCTATCGGGGCGGTGGTGGACATATTCCACCCCGCCAACTTGCACATATTCCCGCTGATGTTCACCTTCTTCGCGGTAGGACTGGGGGGGTTGAGCATAGGACACATTCTACCCACGTCGAGCAGCAGGAGGGGACAGCAGAGGTGGACACGCATCATAGGAGGCGTGGTGGGCGGGATCATACTGGTCGGCCTGGTATTCAGCATTCTTCAGAAGTCGGTCATAGACTTCATAACCACTCCGCTGGGCTGGCTGTTCAACATACTGGTCACGGTGTTCATGTACGTCGTGGTGCTGCCTATCGCGTATGTCGTAGGCTATATCGTGGTTTGGCTCCTCACCCTGCTGATGAACCTGGTCGGCGAGCCGCCGGAACAGCCGGAGCGGGAATTCGGCGCGGGCGATTTCCTCAGCGACCTCAGAGAACAGGCGACCTCCTCCGAGCCGTCCATCTGGGGCGACGTGATCGAGTGGACGGTAGTCGTGATAATCGCAATGATCGCTCTCGCGCTGCTGGCCTGGGGATTCAGGCGCATAGTGCGCTGGCGACGGATTGACGATGACGGCGAGCGTGAGTCAATCGCTGAAGACGTTGATCCGGGTCTGGACATGGCGCGTCTCCTGTTCAACCTGCTGCCTGAACGCTTCAGGCGACGGAGGAGGATGGCCGGGCTGAGGCTGCCGGACGACGAGCAGAACATCGTGGATGTGTTCAGGATATACTTCGGGATGCTGAACGTCGCCGAAGAGCGAGGTTTCAGACGTGGGAGCAACCAGACACCGAACGAGCATCGCTCCGCGCTGGCCAGGGTGTTTCCCGGTCGCATTGCGCGAATGGCTACGGACGCGTTCAATCGAGCCTGCTACGGGCGACGTCCGGCGTCGCGGGAGCATATCGAGGAGATGAGAGAAGTTCTGGAACAGGTGGCTTCTTCCAAATGAGTACCGATCTCGCTATATGGCAATTGCTGATCCTGACGGTCATATCGTTCGGCGTTGGGATACTAGGCGGATTCGTGGGTCTCGCGCTTGGCACGATACGACTGCCCGCCATGCTGCTGATCGGGATGCCGCCGCCGATAGCGGGCGGCACGAACATCCTCGTATCCGCGCTCTCGGCTATCAGCGGCGCGATACGTCATTACCGAGAGGGGCGGGTGGACAATCGCATCCTGCTGGTCATGGGCGTCCCGGCCTGTGTGGGCGCGTTCCTGGGCGGGTTCGCGAGTGAGTGGACGCCGGAGTGGGTTCTGCTGATAGGGGCCGGGGCGCTGGTGTTCTGGCAAGGCGTCGAATTTCTGATACTGGTCAGGAATCAGCGACGCTCCGGCGGGCCGCATATGTTCGGCGCCGATCTCGAGGGCGCGGAGGGCGAGTTCACGCCAAAGCGCGTATCGCTGGAAGCGGGAATAGGCTTCGGAGTGGGCGTACTGGGCGGCGCGGTGGGGCTGATACTCGGCAGCATCCGTCTGCCCGCGATGATCCGTATCCTGCGAGTGGATCCGCGCATTGCGGCGGGGACGAACCTGTTCATCGGCTTCTTCATGGGGACGCTCGGCTGGGTTGGACACGTGGCGGTCGGCGAGGTGGATTACGTCACGCTGATAGCGATGGGCGCAGCCGCGATGATCGGGAGCAATCTCGGCGCGCGAATGACCGGGCGCGTTCGGCTCGACACGCTGATTCTGAGTATGGGCGCGGTGCTGATGGTGGTCGGCGCTCTGCTGGTATGGCAGGGTGTCGAGGCTCTGGCGGGCTAGACCACGCTCATAGGACGCGCCCGACTAGTATCCCGGCGAAGGCCGCGGCGAGCCCGACGACTATGCTGCCGAGGATATTCAGCGCGGCGCGCGCTATGTCGCCTCCCTGCGCCATCTGGACCGAGGCCACGGTCAGCGTAGAGAAGGTAGTATAAGACCCGAAGAAGCCCACCGCCACGAGGAGCCGTGTTGACATGGGCCAGTCGTTCGCGTCGTAGGCGGTGACGAATATCCCCAGCAGGAACGACCCGATTATATTGATGAGGAATATGCCGAGGACGGTGGGGCCAATATAGGCATTGACGGCGCGGTCAATCGCGTACCTGGACAGGGCGCCGAGCGCGCCGCCTACCGCTACGAGAAGCCATGACATAAGACACCGCTAGCGATAGGCTTCTCGCCTGTGACGCACTGAAGTGACTTCAATCCGGTGTTCGACACGGTTGACAACGAAGAACGCACGGTAGTCTCCATGCCTAAGTCTCCTGATATTGTTCATTCCCCGGAGTGGTCTTACATCTCCCTGCCCAGTTTCCGCGTATCTCTCCAGTGCGCTAAGGATACGGTCTGCATCGGACTTTGAAATTCGCCTCAATTCGCGGCGAGCGCGATTCGTCAGATGAATCTCGGGAGTCACAACCCAAGTTCTCTTCTCACATCCTGAATCGGAGTGAGCCTGCCGGCGCGAATATCTTCAAGTCCCTCTTCGATGGACGCTATGTCTTCTGGAGATAGGTCTTCGTCGTACTCAGCATCCTCCGCTAAATTACTCATCACCGAGTCAGAAGAATCACGCAGGTATCTCAGATACTGGACCGCGGCCTCGAACTGGGCTCTGGGCAGTTGCTCGACTACTCTGTGTATGTCGTCTTTGGTCGTTGCCAATTCGTACCTCTCTATATCAGCCCTATGCCGCGGATCTCGTCGAACGCCTTTTCATACGCGCCTATGGTGTGCGCTATGTCGTCCTCGGTGTGCGCCGCTGTCAGGATGAAGCGGTTTCCGCTCTGCACTCCGTGGTTGAGAAGCGACAGCGTAAGCTGGCGGACGCGCTCAGGCTCCATGGACTCCGCCATCTGCTCGGGAGAGAGAATGCAGTATTCTCTGTCGCTTTCAGGGACGTCCACGCCGAGTCTTAGGAACATGAGCGACGCGATTCCGGTCACGCAGCCCGGAATCTCCATGCGTCCCATCAGGTCGTTCAGGCCGTCCTTGAGCTGGGCGGCGCGCGCGTTGGCGATATCGTTGATGGGCTCGTTCGCCACGATTTCGAGCGCGGCTATTCCGGCGGCGGCGGATAGCGGATTCGCGTTGAACGTGCCGTTGTGGGCTATGCGCCTGTTCCGGTTGTATTCGGCGTCGCCGGGCCTGTCCTCTATCATGTTGATGATGTCCGCTCTGCCCGTTACCGCGCCACCAGGCAGGCCGCCGCCCAGTATCTTGGCGAGCGTCGTGAGGTCGGGGCGTATCCCGAAGTACTCCTGAGCCCCGCCCCTCGCGGTCCGGAATCCTGTCACCACCTCGTCGAATATGAGGACGACGCCGTACCGCTCGGTCACCTCGCGCAGCTGGTGGAGGAATTCGGGCAGAATCGGCTCCAGGCCCATGTGCGCGCCCGTCGGCTCCAGGATGACGGCGGCGATGTCGTCGTCGTTCTGTAGCGTCCTCTCGAAGGTCTCGATGTCGTTGGGAGGCAGCACTATCATCGTGCTGAGCGTCTCGGCGGGAATGCCGCCGATGCCCTCTGAGCCGGCCACCAGGTAGTCGCTCCAGCCGTGGAAGTGGTCCTCGAACTTGATGACCTTGCTCTTGCCCGTGTAGGCGCGCGCCATGCGTATCGCCATCATGTCGGCCTCGGTGCCGGAACTGTGGAAGCGCACCCTCTCCGCGCTCGGAATAAGCTCCTTTACCCAGTTGCCCCACTGCATCTCAAGCTCGGTCGAACCTGAGAAGTGGGTGCCCATGGCCATCTGCTCCTGCACCGCGCTGACGACCTCCGGGCGTGAGTGTCCGAGTATGAGCGCGCCGTGTCCGGGGAAGTAGTCCAGGATGCGGTTGCCGTCCACGTCGTACTTCGCGGCGCCCTCGGCGTGGGTGTAGTAGAGCTGAAACGGGTTCTGCCGGCGCGCGTCGTGCGTGACTCCGTTCGGGAACAGGGAGCGCGCCGATTCGTGCATCTCGGCGGACTTGGGGTGAAGTTCGAAGAAGCGTTGTTCGATTGACGTGGACATACTAAAACACCCTCTACTGTTGGATTTGATGATTGGCGTGTATGTATTATAGCCCGCAGGACTTGAGATGCAATTGGAGGTCGGGAACGATGCGACATATATCATAGTTTAT
>JAAXHY010000363.1 GCA_012270665.1 Dehalococcoidia bacterium | reverse complement strand
TGGTAGTCGTCGGAGAAGTCGGTGTCCGTCTCGATTTTGCGCAAGTAGGGCAGGGTATCTTCGTAAGTCCATTCGTCGTTGCCGAGCGAAGTCCAGTAATCGAAATCGTGGACCAGAGGTCTCAGAAACACCTGCCCGTTGATAGCGCTCGTCCCTCCGGTGACCTTGCCGCGAGGCACCTCCATGTCCGTTCTAACCGGCGTGGCCCGTCCCGTAAATGCCCAGTTGTGTTCGTCCTCTACGACAAAATCCGCTCCGGTGCCCCAGCCATACTTCAAGTCTTCAGGAATGGTGTCGAAGTCTGGATAGTCCGGTCCCGCCTCCAGGAGCAGAATCGAGAGGCTGGGGTCTTCTGACAGCCGCGCGGCCAGTGTCGCCCCCGCCGATCCGGCTCCGACGATTATGTAGTCATACTTCAACTCAGCGACCCTCCTTGATGAAGTCCGCTATCTTCTCGCCTATCATCATCGTGGTCACGTTGATGTTCGCCCTCACACAGTCCGGCATTACCGAAGCGTCAATCACGCGCAGGCCACCGAGACCATGAACCCGACCGTACTGATCAACCACTGCCATCGGATCGTCCGCTGGCCCCATCTTGTTCGTGCATGAGATGTGGTGCCCCGTTGTAACCTCTCGCGCCATCCACTCGTCCAGATCGTCGTCTGAATCCATCACTTCCTCGGGAGGTTCGATTCGTTCCTCGATGATGTCGCTCCACGCTTCGTGCTCGCCCATCTTGGAACATATCCGAACCGCCTCGCGCATCCGCTCCCTGTCGAACTCCTCGGTGAAGTAGTTGTAATCCAGAATCGGCTGGTCAGTAGGATCCGCTGAATTCAGCTTCAATTCGCCGGAACCGACGGCTAGGTCGAGCGCGATGATCATCCTTATGCCGATGGGTTCCATTCGGTTCCCGCCGCGATTGACACGCTCTGTGGCGAACGTATTCATGTAAACGATCATGTCGTTTCTGAGGTCCGAGCCGGTCGCGGTGTAACGCAGACCGAATTGCATCCTGGGGCCTTGGAGGTCGAATTCGTGTTCGTGTTTGGCTCTCCAGGTCACATAGACCAGCGGATGATCGCGCAGGTTCTGTCCAACTCCGGGTAGGTCGTGGACGACCGGAATCCCTACCTCTTCCAGGTGTTCAGATGGGCCGACGCCGGACAGCATGAGAATCTGCGGCGATCCAACCGCGCCCGCGCTCAGTATGACCTCATCTCCTTGAACGGTGAAGACCTCACCGCCGCTCTCCACCACTACGCCTGTTGCCCTGTTGCATTCGAACTCGATCCTGTGGACCGTGCAGTTGGCCCGGATCGTCAGGTTCAACCGATGCCTGGACAGGCTGAGGTATCCCAGGTTGGTGCTCCACCTGATTCCGTTCGGATTGTTGAGCGGGAGCGGGCCGACGCCGGTCGAGTCCGGATCGTTATGGTCGGGGCAATCATCGAACCCATAGTCCAGACAGGCTTGGTAGAAGGCTTTCGAGGCATCCTGCCAGGTCTCGGGCTGGAATCTGTGACAGATGATCGGCCCGTCCGTTCCGTGGAAGTCGTCGGAATAGGTCGTATCCGTCTCCAGCTTGCGGAAGTAGGGCAGGCAGTCCTCGAACCCCCACTCATCGTTGCCCCAGGAAGCCCAGTTGTCGTAATCCTCCGGAACTCCGCGCAGGAATATCTGCCCATTGATGGCCGACGACCCGCCCGTTACCTTGCCCCTGGGAACGAGCATCGGCTCCGCCGAACCTGTAGCTCGACCCGTGAACTGCCAGTTGTGATCGCTGGTCATGATGTCCGTTGCGGTGGCGTATCCGTAGCGGACTTCGTCCGGCAGGTCTTCCATCTCGGCGTAATCCGGGCCCGCCTCCAGTAGCAAGACCGATTTAGATGGATCCTCTGTGAGCCTGGTAGCTAGAATCGCGCCCGCCGAACCAGCCCCTATGACGATGTAGTCGTACTTCATGCCTGCGCTCCTTTTGGCCTTCCACTCTCTGATGACGGTGTTCGGCTAGTCGCCGCTGATCGCTACCCCGGCCATGTCCTCGATGAAATTTGCGATGGCGGAATGATCCGCGTTGCCTTTGCCCTCGTTCATGAGCGAGACGATCATCTGCTGTACAAGGGAGGTCACGGGGAGGCCCACCCCGAGCTCTTTGGCCGTGAGGAGGGCGTTGTTCAGATCCTTGTGGTGAAGGACGATTCTGAAGCCCGGATTGAAATTCCCCTCGATCATCATTGGGCCCTTGGCGTTCAGTACGTTGGACCCGGCCAGACCGCCCTTGATTGCGTCGAAAACGACGTTCGGGTCTAGGCCGGCTTTCCTGGCGAGAGTCAGCGCTTCACCAACAGCTTCGATGTTCGCCGCCACGATTATCTGGTTCGCCAGTTTGGTTGTGTTTCCAGCTCCGTAATCGCCGCACAGCACGATGCTCGATCCCATCGCTTCCAGCAAGCCAACGTGTGTGTCGAACACGTCCTGTTTGCCGCCCACCATTATGGCGAGAGTTCCCGATATGGCGCCAGGTTCACCTCCTGACACGGGGGCGTCCAGGAACGCTACGCCCTGAGCCTCGCACGCCGCCGCTATCTTCTGCGAACTCGCGGGAGCGATTGAGCTCATGTCTATCACGACCGAACCTGCCGACGCGCCCTCCAGAACTCCATTCTCGCCCAGGATCGCCGCCTCCGAGTCAGCTGAGTCTGGGACCATGGTGATGGCCGTCGGCGTCGCCGCCGCCACTTCCGCCGCAGAGGAAGCGGGCTTCGCTCCGTCGCCGACCACCTCTTCCATAGCCGAACCCACGACATCATAGACTGTGAGCGAGTATCCCGCTTTCATCAGGTTACGCGCCATCGGGCGCCCCATAATGCCCAGACCAATAAATCCTACTTCTCCGCTTGGCATCTTGTTCTCCTTTCTCAAGGGCGTCGCAAGGCCCTGGCGAGCCCATCGCAAAACGCCCGAACGAGGGTCTATTCCCCATGGTAGAAACTCGCGTCAAGGTTAATCCGACAAGCGCACTCGGTCAAGTGCGAACTGGTTGCGCTTGCGGCTTTGCTGCCCCCGTCCTCGCATTCACACGGAGTGTTGTGTCCATCCTGCTTGCCGCGCAAGTCTGTTAAGATTGACTGTACAATCGTGTATGGATAATATGCGGTTCGACATATGTTCAGCAATCTCCGCGCGGGAACGGCTTATGAGTTCACAAACCACCACTTGGCCCAGAGTCCGCGAAC
Source organism: Dehalococcoidia bacterium (assembly GCA_012270665.1). The sequence goes on along the minus strand of JAAXHY010000363.1, from coordinate 1,860 downwards.
TCTTGGACAACATCATGGCAAGATGGGAGCGCAAAGAAGGCAGAAAGGGCCTTCCCGGTATCCACTCCTACTCCTGGGCCACACCGCAGGAGCTTGCTAACGACGAGTCTATGGGGAGCAAATTCATCGAGCCGGGAGTGCCTGCCGAGGAGACCGCGCTGATCATTTCTCTCAGAAAAGGATTCGGCTCAATTCCCCGGATGCCTATGGGAGGCCCGTTCCTCAAGCCCGACGAGATTGACGAGATTGCCAAATGGATAGACGCCGGAATGCCCGAGTGAGGTGAGCCGATTGACAGACTCTGAAAGACCGTCGAGCAGTGTCAGCCTCAGCTGGGAAGGAGGCTTCAGGTTCGAGTCGCGCGACACGCATGGACACACCCTTACCCTGGACGCGCCTCAGTCCGACGGCGCCGAGTTCGAAGGCTTCATGCCCGGCGACATGCTCCTGACCGCCCTGGCCGGATGCAGCGGGATTGATGTCGTCAACATCCTCGAAAGGATGCGCCAGAAGGTCGAGGGAATAGAAATAAGCGTGAGGGGGCAGCAGAACCCCGAACCCCCTTGGACCTGGGAGGACATCGAGATTCACTACACGGTGCGCGGTTCCGGTCTGAAAGAACATCTGGTGAGACGCGCCATCACCCTGTCTGAGCAAAAATACTGTTCAATAGGCGCTACCGTCGGGGGCCGCGCCCGAATCACCAGCAATTTTGAGATAATTGAGACTTGAATACCTGCGGCGGGTTCGCCGCTAAAACTAACATCATCGTCCCAGGAGGACCAACAAGTGCCAGACATCAAGCCAATAGACTCCGAACTTCTCGAAACGCTGCGCCAGATACCGTCTTGCTCGATAGCAAACGCGATTGAGACATTCTCCGTTCAGCCCCGCAACGTCGGTTTCATGGGCCCGGAGATCAAGAGCGTCTTCCCGAACATGGGCCACATGATTGGATACGCGGTCACCGCGAAGATAGCCGCTGACGCTCCGCCCTCCGCCCACATGAATGTCTCCAGAACCGAGTGGGTGGACGAGATCATGAAGGTCCCGGCCCCCAGGGTGCTCGTTCTCGAGGACATTGACTACCCCAATCCGATTGGCTCGTTCTGGGGAGAGGTACAGGCCAACCTGCACCGAGCGCTGGGCGCGGTCGGCACAGTTACGAATGGCGGCGTTCGCGACCTGGACGAGATGCAGGAAGTCGGCTTCTTCGCGTTTGCCTCCTGTGTACTCGTCTCCCACGCCTATGTTCACATAACCGATGTGGGCGTCCCTGTGAAAATCGGCGGCCTCGAGGTCAATTCGGGAGACATCATCCAGGGCGACCAGCACGGCGTAATCAAGGTGCCGCGCGACATCGCGGCCGAGATTCCCGATGCCGTCAAGAGAGTAGAGAATAACGAGCAAGAACTGATCGGATACGCCAACTCGCCTGAATTCACTGTCGAGGGGCTCAAGGAGATGCTCGCCCAGAGGTATTAGGGAGAGATTTCAGCTATGGGACTATTCAATGTTCCGATAGGGGTGGGAGATCCACAGGGCGAACGCTTCCAACTGGTGGAGGCTTTGGTGGATACTGGAGCTACTTTCTCAATCGTTCCGGCTCCAATCCTGGACGGCCTAGGGGTCGAAGCCCGACATAGCGGCTCTTTCGAACTCGCAGACGGCAGCTTCCGAGACTACCGGATAGGGGAGACTATCCTTCGGGTCGAGGGAGTTGAAGTCCATTCAGCCGTGGTTTTCGGAGATGAAGATATGGGGCCTATACTGGGCGCTTACACGCTGGAGCGCATAGGCTTGGCAGTTGACCCGGCCAGGCAGCGTCTGATTAGAGTCCCATACAGGCTGTTGTGACGA
>JAAXHY010000107.1 GCA_012270665.1 Dehalococcoidia bacterium | reverse complement strand
GATCCATCCGGCAGTGAAATCTGGCCGGGCTCCGCCATTCCGTCTGCCGCGCCGACAGGGTTCATGTCGGGCGCGGCGGTCACAGCGCGGAGAACCTCCTGTCCCATCTTTCCGAGCGCTCCGTGTACGGCGACATTTATGGATGACATGAGACACCTCCTCAGATGGACTTACCTATGCAGTATATCAGTAAGAGGGCGGCTGATTAGGCCGCCCTCGCTTTGCTACTCGGTTGCTTTTCGTGAGTATTGGTTAGTCGCGATACCCTCTGCCTTCGCTTCTGCCCCTGCCTCTGCCACCACCGCCACCGCGATAGCCGCCTCTGTCGCCGCTATCGCGGTCACGGTCTCTGCCGCCGCGATAGCCGCCTCTGTCGCCGCCGTCGCGGTCTCTGCCGCCACGATAGCCGCCCCGGTCACGGTCTCTGCCGCCACGGAACCCGGAGCGGTCATCGCCCCTGTTTCTGCCGCCGCGGAACCCGGACCTCTCGCCATCTCGATCTCCGCCTCTGCCGCGGCCTCTGTCAGGGCCATTTCTTCGCCCGCCGCCGCGACCTGCGCGCTGGCGACGACGCGCAGCCTCCAACGGGTCTTCGTCACTTTCCCCATCGCTGAGGAGAGCCCTGCGGGACAGACGAACACGTCCAGTGGAGTCAACCTCGATCACCATGACAGTGATGTCGTCCCCGACGTTCACTTCGTCCTCGACGGAGGGAACACGGTAGTTGGCGAGTTCGCTGATATGCACCATGCCGTCCTTGCCGGGAAGCAGTTCGACGAACGCTCCGAAGTCCGTGGTGCGAACGACCTTGCCGGTGTATATTTCGCCTATCTCGACTTCGCGCGTGAGGTCCCTAATCATCTGGATGGCTTTATCGGAGGCGCTACCCTCACTAGACCCAATGATTATCGTGCCGTCGTCCTGTATGTCAACGGTCGCGCCCGTCTCCTCCACAATGCCGCGAATGGTCTTGCCGCCCGGCCCTATGACCGTACCGATCTTGTCCACGGCTATCTGAATAGACTCCATGCGCGGAGCGTATTGGCTCAGTTCAGTCCTGTATGCTGGGATAGTCTCATGGATGTTCTCGAGGATAACGGCGCGCGCTTCCTTGGCCTGCCGAAGGGCGTCGTATATCACGTCGTAGCCGATACTCTTGACCTTGATGTCGAGCTGTATGGCCGTAATGCCCTCGGTGGTCCCGGCGACCTTGAAGTCCATGTCGCCCAGGTGGTCCTCCTTGCCCTGGATGTCGGTGAGCGTTACATATCGTCCGCCTTCCCCTGTTACCAGGCCGATAGATATGCCCGCGACCGGAGCCTTGATCGGGACGCCCGCGTCCATTAGCGCAAGCGTTCCCGCGCACACAGTACCCATCGAGGTGGACCCGTTAGAGCTGAGACACTCCCCTACCACTCGAATGGTGTACGGGAACTCTTCCTCGCTCGGTATGACCGAGAACAGCGCTCGTTCGGCCAGCGCGCCGTGTCCTATCTCACGCCGCCCGGTCGAGCGTATAGGTCGCGCCTCGCCGGTAGAAAAGGGCGGGAAGTTGTAATGCAGCATGAACCGCTTTGTCTCTTCGGGAGTGAGGTTGTCAAGCTTCTGGGCGTCGCCAACCGAGCCGAGTGTGCAAATGCCGAGCACCTGCGTCTCGCCTCTCGTAAACAGACCCGTGCCGTGCGTGCGCGGAAGCAGGCTCACGTCGCTGGATATAGGACGAATCTCGTCCAGGGAGCGGCCGTCGGGCCGTTCGCCATGGTCGAGCACCCTCTGCTTGAAGGCGACCTCCATAGCCTCGTCCAGGGCCGTCTCTATCTCCTGCGGCTGGTATTCTTCGCCATACTTCTCATTGACGCCAGCCTCTATTTCCGAGACCTTCTCGTCGCCTTCCTCGGAGGACAGCCCGAGGGCCTCATTCAAGGAATCGGCAATTTCCTCGGCGACTTTCTCCGCCAACTCGGCGTTGTAGCCCTTGGGGACGTACACCATCGGCGGCTTGCCGTGAGCTTCGGCAAGCTCTTCCTGGAGTTCTATCCCGTACAGGTTGATCTCCTGCGCGTACTCGATGGCCTGTTGGACGACATCCTCGGAAACTTCGCTCGCCCCCGCCTCCATCATGATGACACCGGAGCGAGAACCCGCCACAACAAGGTCGAGCGTACTGCGGTTGATTTCTTCGTAGGTCGGGTTGACGACGAACTCGCCGTCGAGATATCCGATTCGGGTGGCCGCGATGGGACCTTCGAACGGAATATCGGAGACCGTCAATGCCGCGGATGCGCTCGTAACGGCGGTGATGTCGTAGGGGTTCACGGTATCAACGGAGAGGGGGGTGATGATTAGCTGGACTTCGTTCTTGAAGTCCTTGGGGAACAGGGGTCTGATTGGTCGGTCGGTAAGGCGCGCTATCAGGATCGAGGGAGTGGAGGGCCGACCCTCCCGCTTGTGAAAGCTTCCCGGAATCTTGCCCCTGGCGTAGAGTCGTTCCTCTACGTCCACCGTCAGCGGGAAGAAGTCAATTCCCTCCCTGGGGGACGAGGACGTCGCGGTCACCAGAAGCACGTTGTCATGGTGCCTCACGAGGACCGATCCATTGGCCTTTTGCGCCAGCCTACCGCATTCGAATGAGAGCGTTCCGCTCCCAATGTCGGTTTGAAAGGGGGTTGTCATTAACTCAATGCCTCCTATGTGCATGGAACCCATAGGAAGAAGAAAAGCGCCCTGTGCGCGGGCGCTGTGAAGTGGGACTATCCTCTCAGGCCAAGCCTGGAGATAAGCGTTCTGTACCGGCCTACGTCCTCACTGTTGAGGTAGCGCAGGAGCCTCCTGCGCCGGCCTACCATCTTGAGGAGTCCACGCCGTGTGGACTCATCGTGCTTGTTTTCTCTCAAGTGCTGGGTCAGACGACTTATTCGGGCCGAAAGCAAGGCCACCTGAACCTCGGTGGAACCTGTGTCGTTATCGCTCGTCTTGTACTCAGTGATTATGGCCTGCTTCTCAGCCGCGTCCAATCCCGTCTCCTGGGTTCCTAATCTGTTCTTATCTTTTCTTCTTCGCCATTGAGTTTAGCACGCTGGCGTCGGCGTCGGCAAATGGATGTAGTGATAGTATTTTCGCGGAGTTACGTCGGCTGAATTTCGATCATGATGCGACTGTGGTCGCTCGCTCCCCACTCCTCGACCGAATTGAGCGCGCATACATGGACGCTCTCGTGAAAGCCGCGCGAGGCGAACACGTAATCCAGCTGGTTCCGGGCGGTCGCCGGAGACTGTCTGGACGTGTAGTAGGTAGGTACGTTCCTGGTATCTGTCGGAACGTCCGGGGACGCTGGACAGGCCCGCCTGCCATTCGGATGCTGGGGGCCCAAAAACTCCAGACCCATCACATCCATTCTATCTGTAACCGTCCTGACGTGAGCCGGATTCTCCAGCCGACTCTTCTCGGTTGCGCCGTATATCATGTTGAGGTCGCCCGCCGCCAATATGCGATGCGTACTAGGATCCGGATTGTCAATGAACGAAGACAGGTCAGAGATTATGCGGTGGGCCGAGCGGTCAGAGTAGATATATCCTTCGTTGGAGATATAAGACGGGGACGAGAGCCAGCGCGCATACATGGATACCGCAATAAATCCCTCTCCCCCGTCAATCGGCATAACGCGCGCCGCGGCGATTGTGCCTATATCACTGACAGCAAATTCGTTACCCTCTTCCCAGCCCCGGTGATGCGGCATGACCGGTCTGAACCAGTCCACTTTAACGCGATCCGATAGACGCGCAATCACGCAGTAACGGTCGTACCATCCCTTCTCCCAAGGCTCCCATGGCTCATAGCCAGGAATCTCGATGTGCGGCGCGACATCAGACGGAACGTTGCCCGCTTCTTGAAGCAACGCGATATCCGCGTCCATACTCAGCAATTGATGCCACGGCTCACGTCGTTTGGCGATGTTCCAGCTCACCACCTTGATGGTCCTAGCCATCTCGCCCACTTCTTGCGTACCTCAATCCGGCGTTGATTTTTGGATCTGTTTCGGCAGCGTCGAAGCGTGTTCAACCTCGCACAGCGAGTCGTACTCACCAATCTTCAGGCTCCCGGGAGCGCGGAAACCGAACGGGCAAAGAAACAGCGACACTTGCCACGCTTTTCTGACTATGGCGGCGAACATACCTGTCCAGGCTCCTCTATTTTCCGCTCCGAGAAAGACGCTAATTCGAACGTTACAGGCGGAACTCGTAACGAACTTACAACTTGCGCTCCCAGATGCCCTTCATGTCAAGCATGAAACTTGGCAGTTCAGGGTCCGCCGATACTTCTTCGGGGTTTTCATAAATCTGGACACTCGCGTCCGGCCTATAGACATGTACCCGCTTTTCCAACGGATCAATCAGCAGCCCCAGGCGCGCGCCATTCTCCGTGTACTCGTCCATCTTATCCTGAAGGATTCTCAGCCTGTCCGTATTCGAGCGCGCCTCCACTACGAAGTCCGGACATATCGGCATGAAACGGTTCTCGTCCTCAGGCGTCAATTTGGCAAGTCTCAACTTGAGTATCCAGGATGCGTCGGGGGAGCGCATGGCTCCATTGGGCAGTGTAAAACCAGCGGACGGGCCGAAGAACACTCCCGATCCGTCGCGTCGCGCCCAATTCCCCAGTTGCATGACCACTTCGGCCTCGTGGTTCCCCGTATATCCCTTCGTCGGCGACATAAGCTCCAATTCCCCTGTGCATCTGCGCTCGATACGCACCTCCCGATTCTGTTCACAGAACGTGGCGAACTCTTCCTCGGTAAGCCGGATAACCGGATCAAACCTGAGGACGATGGGCAGTATCTCCCGCGTCGTCCGCGGCGGAGCCTGTACCACTTGAACCATGATCATACTCTCCAGTGAAGTATCACTACTCGATATCCAAGAGGAACTCCGTCACCGACCTCTCGAACCCGGAAGGGTTGTCGCCCATTACCAGATGTCCCGCGTTCTCTACCGTCGCCAGTCGCCCGTTGGGGATACGCTCGTGCATATTGCCAGCCGTATCCAGAGCGATGATGTCGCTCTGAGCGCCGCGCACGACCAGCGTCGGACAGGCGAGGCTTTCGAGGTACCCCCACAGGCGGGCTGTCATTTCGGGGTCCTGCTGGAATCTGCGGCCTCCCGGCTGTCGGAAGCGCCTGTCGTACTTCCAAGTCCACTTGCCGTTCGGAAGCTGCTTCAGATTGTGCAGAATCGAGCCGCGCACCTGTACTGGGTCGCGCCGTGGGTTGAACTTCAGCACACGCTGTACGAAGTCGTCCACCGAGTCGAGTTCGTCCTCCTGCTGGACGAAATTGCGAATGTTCTGAGAACCGGACCGCATATTCTGAGGACCGGCGTCCACTATCACGAGCGCGCGAATGTCGTCCGGGTGGTTGGAGGCGTAGGTGAACGAGTTGCGACCTCCCATCGAGAGACCCATCAGGACGAAGCGCTTCAGTCCGATGGCCTCCACAACGGCGGCGATGTCCTTCTGCTGCGTCTCGGGAGAGTAGTCCCCCTCCTCTGACCAGTCGCTGTCGCCATGTCCGCGCTGGTCGAGTGCGACAACGTGGAACCTGTCGCAGAAAGCGAGCGCAACGAAGTCCCAGGAGTGACAGGTCTGGGCAAAGCCGTGCAGAAGCAGCATATCGGGCGCGTCGGGGTTGCCCCAGTCGAGGTAGTGGAATCTCATGCCATTGGCCTCGACGAATCTGTCTTCCGGCACAGCCTCGCGCTCGAAGGTCACGCCCTGCGCTCGGGCGGCGTCATGCAGGGAGAGTCCCCGGTTCTCTGAAGTTGTCGTCACCTTTTCATCTCCGATTCATTCTATTTTCACTATTCGGCGTTCAAATTAGGCTGTTGCGTATGCCACTCCGTGGCCTGTTCGTAGGCGTAGGCGGCGCGCAGAACCGTCGCCTCCTGCCACTGCCTTCCGGCGAGTTGCATCCCGATTGGCATACTGTCCGACGTGAACCCGCAGGGTACGGAAATCGTGGGCTGCCCGGTCAGGTTGAATGGACGGGTGAGCCGCGACATCAGCGAGAGAGCGTTCTCCTGCCTTCCCCCTACCTCGACAAACTCCTGGTCAATTCCCGTCGCTCCGACGGCGACGGAGGGCGCGAGAAGCAGGTCGTATTTCTCCATCGCACCTTCGAGTTGGGCATTGTAAGCGCTCCGCGCCCGTTGAGCCTTGATATAATCCACCGCCGGCGTGACCGCGCCGAGCCGAAGACGAGCGCGCACGTCAGCACCTATGTCCTCAGGACGGTCTCTGAGCTTGTCGAAGACAGTCTCGGCGGCCTCGGTGACGAGTATCGCGCTCGATATTCCAAGCGCGTGATTCAGCGCAGGTATCGAGCATCTCTCGACCTCCGCGCCGAGTTCCGAGAGCGCACCCGCAGCCCTGCACACCGCCTCGGCCACTTCCGGCGATATGACGTCGTAGAAGAAGTCGTCCGGTATGCCTACGCGCAGCCCGGTTATGCCGTCTTCTATTCCGTCGGCGAAGTCCTCGGTCGGAATGTTGGCCGACGATGGATCGCGTGGGTCGTACCCCGCTATCGCGTTGAGAACTATCGCCGAATCTCGGACAGTGCGTGTCATCGGACCGACCGTGTCCAGGCTCCATGACAACGGATACACTCCGTGCCTCGAAACCCTGCCGAAGGTCGGCTTGAGTCCGACGATTCCACAGAGCGCGCCCGGTATCCTGATCGAGCCACCTGTGTCGCTGCCCAGCGCGGCCATGCACTGACCCGCGGCCACAGCCGACCCCGAACCGCCACTCGAGCCTCCGGTAATCCTGTCTGGATTCCACGGATTTCTCGCGGGGCCGTCGTGCGGGTTCACGCTAGTCGCGCCGAGCGCGAACTCGTGCATCTGGAGCTTGCCCATCAGTATCGCGCCCGCGTCGGCGAACCTCTCGGTAACAGCCGCGTCGTAGTCGGGAACGAAGTCCCGCAGTATCTTCGTACCGACAGTCGTGCGAATGTCTTTGGTGAAGTAAAGGTCTTTCAGACCGACGGGGATGCCGTGCAGCGGGCCCCTGTACTCTCCGTTAGATATCTCCCGCTCCGCCGCCTCGGCGCTACGCGCGGCTTCCTCGGACAGCAGCGTTATGAAGGCATTCAGGACCGGTTCGGTGCGCTCGATACGCTCCAGGTGCGCCCTCGTGAGTTCCACCGGGGACAGCTGACCTGACTCAATCAGACTGGCAGCCTCTGAAATAGGCAGGAAGCAGAGTTCATCAACATTCATTGGCTGTCGTCCCTCGAAGGCGTATGTCCGAAAGTAATGGCCGGCTCGTGACCGGAAAGATCGAACTCATCCAGCGCATCTATGTCATCCAGCGCGGCCCTGGTTCGTTCTACCAGGCTTTCAAGTTCGGCCCCTTCTATATCCAGGCCGATCATGCGGGCCTGCGCTCTCAGAGTCTCTTGCGATATATCTCGTGATGGCATTCTTGGAGGCGCTCCGGTCGGCTACATTGACATGGCTGGCGGCATTGTACATTGGAATTCTACAAAAGTCGCCCACGGCGAGAGAAGCGGTACACTTCAAATTGGTCAGAGAGTGGGAACGAACGCCTGGAACGGGAACGGAGCGTTTCTTTCGAGGATGTTGTCTTTTACACAGCATCCCGCTAGGGCAGCGCCGCGACCGCCGAGACCTCTACCAGGAACTCCTCTCTAACCAGTCCGTCTATCACCAGCAGCGTATTGGGGGGATAGTCGCCGTCCGGAAATATCGCGGGGAACACCTCCATGCGCCCAGCGATGAATTCCTGCACGGAGTCGCGCCCTACGACGTAGGTAGTGAACTCCACGACATTGCTGAAGGTCGCGCCGACGCTCTCCAGCACACCTCCGAGATTCTCGAACACCTGCCTGGTCTGG
>JAAXHY010000482.1 GCA_012270665.1 Dehalococcoidia bacterium | reverse complement strand
GGCCCCATATTGTCGGTTACGACCTGGGTCTGGGCCGCCTGCGCGCTCTCGATCTCGTCAGACTCCAGCGGGATGAAGTCGAAGTCCACCACGATGTCGAAGAACGTATCACCCGCCCGCGCCACCGATGCCTTTACCGCGCTGTTGACGCTCTGACGTTCCAGCGCGTCCAGATACGCCGGAGCCGCCGACATGAGCGCTGTAGCTATCACGATGCCGATGAACACGCTCGACATCAGACGCCACTCCGACCTCAGACGGCGCATCGCGAGCCTCATGACGCCCATTTCCTGTTGTGTATCAACCGGTAGCGTCAAGCTGCCTGTTCCTCGCCATCCCGACTGATCAGTCGCGCCAAACTGTCGCCCGAATGCCAGCCTCCCCCCGCGGGCTTGTAGATCTCAGCCGACCTGAGAGTCGCAAACCCGTATCCCCCAACGACCAGTACCTGCCCGTCCGCAAGAAGAGTAGTCGAATGTCCCCACCTGGCTTCCTTTATCGTGCCGCCCGACATCCAGCGATTAGTTACGGGATCGAACTGCTCCACGGACGCCAGCGGGGTTGTCCCATCCGTGGTTCCGCCCACCACCATCACGCGACCGTCCCGCAGCGGCGTCGCCGTGTGCTTCGCCCTCGCCCTGTCCATACTCTCCATCTTCACCCACTGCCCGGTAGCCGGATTGTATATCTCCACGGAGTCCAGCGTTTCGCCATCGGCTCCCACACCCCCGATTACCAGAACGCGGTCGTCCGTAAGCAGCGTCGCCGTATGATCGTCTCGCGCTTCCGACATCGCTCCCGCGACAGTCCATCGGTCTGTTGCCGGGTCGTATATCTCGACAGATGGCAGACTGCGATCCTCGATTCCGACACCGCCCGCCACCAGCAGCCGTCCATCCGCAAGCGGCGTCGCCGTGTGTCCCCATCGCGCCTCAGACATTGATGCCGCTGGAGACCATCCGCCCACCGATGCGTCCAGAATCTCGACGTTGGCAAGCGTCTTCGAGCCGTTCCAACCGCCAACAGCTATCACTCGCTCGTCGTTCAGCCGCGTCAGAGTATGTCTAACTCTCGCCTCCGACATATTGGGCAGCGCGTTCCACTTCTTGTCCTCGATATCCAGCGTCTCAGCCGACGCATGAAACTCTCCCAGGCTGTCCGCGCCGCCGCACACCACTACGCGGCCGTCCGGGAGCGCCGTCGCCGCGTGTCCCCACCTCCCGTATTGCATCTCCCCCGCAAATGACCATCTCCTCGACTCCACGCCGTAGTATTCGGCGGACTTCAGGCTCCACCCGTCGTTGTTCAGCCCTCCGATTATCATGGGACTGCCGTCCGAGAGAGACAGCGCGACCTGCCCCCAGCGCGGATCCCTGACGAGCGCCGTCGGCGACCACGAACCCGCCCCTGGTATGTACAACTCAGTGAACGCAAGCGGAGATACAAGACTCGCGCGCCCTCCCGACGCAAGCACGGTCCCATCCCGCAGAAGCGACGCCCTGTGGTCTATTCTGGGCGTGAGCATCCTGGCTGTTCGGCTCCACTCATCCAGGACGGGGTCGTATATCTCGACCAGGCTGTCCGGGGCCACCGATCCTCCCCCCGTAACCAGGACTCCCCCGTCCTCCAGGATTGTCGCCTGATGCCCCGCTCGCAGCCGGTTCATACTCGCCGCGGGCGCCCAGGTCATCGTCAGAGGGTCCAGCGTCTCCGTCGAGTCGTGAGCGGCCCCCTTGTCCTGTCCGCCGATTATCAGCAGACGTCTGTCTGACAGAAGCGTCGCGGTGTGCTCGCTTCTCGCGGTAGCCATGGACGGCGCGGACGACCACGCGCCGGTCGCCGGATCGTACACCTCCACCGAGGACAGCGTGTACGGCCCTCGCGCGCCGCCTGTCACCACCGCGCGCCCATCCGACAGAAGCGTCGCGGTGTGCTCGAACCGCGCCTCAGACATCTCTCCCGCCGGACTCCATGTATCCGTCGCCGGGTCGTATATCTCCGCTCCCGCAGTCGCCGTTAGCAGATCTACTCCCCCCGCTGCCAGGATGCGACCGTCCGGCAGAAGCGTTGCCGTATGTTCAGACCGAGCCTCATTCATCGGGGCCGCGTCCATCCACGAGTCCGAAGCGGGGTCATATATCTCCACTGAAGACAGCGCTCTCACCTTGAAGGCGCCGCCCGCCACCAGCACGCGACCATCCGGCAGGAGCGTCGCAGTGTGCCCTTCCCGCGCGGACCCAATGCTCGAGACAAGCGTCCACAGTCCAGTCTCCGGATCATACGACTCCACCGAGTCAAGCTCCCTGTCCACCCTCGATCCCGCCACGGCAAGTACAGCGCCATCTGGCATTAGCGTTACGGTGTGGTTGGCGCGAGGTTCATTGAGACTGCCGGGCGCGCCGGGAGACCCCGACGGCGGTTCGGGTTCGGGAGTCGGAGTGGGGGAAGGTTCAGGCGCGTCGCTGACTTCCGAAGTGTCCGTGCCGCACGACACGGCCAGAACCGTCAAGACCATACACAGGACAAGTATTAGAGCGCGAAATACCATACGGCGAATTGTGCGCCAACCCCACGCCCCAAGTCAACGCGCCAAGCCATCGAATACGACTTCAGCGCCTATTCACTTTCCCTTCCCAACATCTCAATGGAGAGTGCAAGTTTGCCAGATTGGACTGAGCGCAAAATACGACCTTCACAGCGGCAGGTCGGTCAATCTGATGCTCATATATATCTGCCTCCCAATTCACCGACTTATATCTGGACTGGACATCTATGCTATGAAATCAGCATACGGCAAAAGACTCTTGTGTACAAACCATTGGCATGACCTACGTGCCCCTACCCCCTCTCCCTCATATAACTGAAAGTCTCCGGATTTTCCGCTTTCCTCATTGCCCACCTTCCCGCGCGCCATTACAATGCAACCAGAACACATCCAACCCAGATACGGAGGCATTAGATGATTGACCAGAACACCTTCAGCGCATACTTCAACGGCGAGTGGCTTCCGCTCGGCGACATCAGAATCTCCCCCGAAGACAGGGGCTTCGTCGTCGCCGACGTCGTATTCGACATAGCCCGCACCTTCGCTGGCAAGCCCTTCGTCCTCGACCGCCACATAGACCGCCTCTACAGGTCGCTCAAGTACATGCGGATTGACCCGGGCCTGACCCCCGACGAGATGACCGCTCTCTGCGAAGAGGGAGTCGAGCGCAACAAAGCCCACCTCGACGAGGCGGGCGACTTCGCCATCAACCCCTTCATCACGCGCGGCGTCGGACACGGCATACACGACCTCACCCCCACCGTATGCATCATGATAAAGCCCGTCGCCTTCCCGTCATTCGCTCAGTTCTACGTGGACGGCGCCCACGGCGTCATCACCAAGACCCGCAGCTACTCCAGCGACACCATGGACCCCAAGGTCAAGCACCACAGCCGCGCCAACTTCGTCCTCGCCGAACTCGAGGCCGCCGACGTTGACCCCGGTGCCTCCCCAATACTGCTAGACCAGTACGGCAACCTCACCGAGGGCATCGGCTACAACGTCTTCCTCATCAAGGACGGCGTGATCAAGACGCCCACCGACCGCAGCATCCTCCAGGGCATCTCTCGCAGTGTCATCTTCGACGTAGCCGAACAGCTCGACATACCCGTCGTCGAAGACGACCTCCAGCCCTACGACATCTACACCGCCGACGAGGTCTTCTTCTCCAGGACAAGCCCCCGCATAGTCCCCGTTAGCATGGTGGACAAGCGCCCCGTCGGTGAGTCCACCCCCGGCCCCATCACCCGGCAACTTCTCGCCGCCCACAGCGAACTAGTCGACGTGGATATAGTAGGCCAGGCCCTCCACTACGCCGGCCTCGAAAGATAGCGCGCTTTCACTACGACCGCGGAAATTCATCCAGGACAGGGGGTGGGCCGGCATAGAACCTACCCGCCCCCTGTGCCACAATGGATATATCCGCCAAACCGAAAGGAGCGCCAACATGCTCGACACAAAGACGGAATCGCCGCCCTTCAATGAAAATCAGAGATTTATTCTCGACCACCACGACGAACTCATGGAGAAATATCCCGAACACTGGATAGCGGTGTATGACAAAAAAGTCGTGGCGGCAGACCCCGACCCCAGGAAGCTTGTAGCTAAGATGAGAGAAATGGGACCGTTTCCGGATCCGGGCAAAGGGGTGGTGGAACTATTGACCTCAGAAGAGATAGATTGGATACATCCCTGACAATGATAAGAGGATATTTCAGATCTTCCGGACGCCCGTATGTGAACATATCAATAAATATGCCCGATCTGGGCATATTCGGAATGGATGTTAGTTTCGCGGTTGATACCGGGGCGGATCGTACTACTATCGGACATCGCGACTCTATTAGCTTATCCGGGTACCACGGCATTGATCTGGAAAGTCTCCCAACAGGACGCCAAAGCCTAGGCATAGGCGGACTGTCCTCCACTCGCCAAGCGCGAGTCTCCATGAGAATAGGAAGTATCCACATTGATCACGATATACCCATCCTCGAACCCATACCGGGCCGGATGGCTGGTCTTCCCTCCCTGCTCGGACGCGACATCCTCTCCCACTTCGCCCTCTTCATGGAAGAACGCACCAGCCGAGTCCTGCTCCTCGAACCCGCCGAGGCAGACAGCCTCCGCGTCGCCTAATCGTCCCCGACCCCGCCTCAGAACAGGTCCGCCGCGTCCCGTTCCGCCTTCGCGAGCCGTTCACTATCGTCCATCCACCCGAACGACGCATACGACTCCGCCGATCCGTAGTCCCGTGTCCTTACCACCACCGGCATCGGCAGCGCGTGTCCGAACACCAGCGCCTGCTGCTTCGACTCCAGTCTCGACAGCACCGCCCGCAACTTGCGGCTTCCCGACACCCCGGATAGCACCGCGTCCACGTCCCGCTCACTGTCCAGCAGGCAGGTCAGCTTCGTCCCTATCTGGCTCATTATCTCGTCGTCTATCCCGGACGGGCGTTGGTCCACCACCAGCAGGGTCACGTTGAACTTGCGCATCTCCCGCGCTATCGTGCCGAATATCGTCTGGTCCGCGGTCCCCGGATTCAGGAACTTGTGCGCCTCCTCTATCGTGATGACCAGCGGGCGCGGCTTTTGTCCACCGTCCCCAACCGCCTTCTCCGTCAACTCTTGGTAGCGGTCATAGATTCGCCGTGTCAGCAGGTTCGCCACCAGGATATAAGCGGAGAGATTGCTCCCGTAGCGTCCGAACTCCAGCACCACGTGCATATCCTGTTTCTGAACGTAGTCCAGTATCCGGTTCACCGAATCGTGCTCCCTCTCCGCGTCTATGAACGGTTGGCGCGTCAACCGGCCCAGGCGATTCTGAAGCGTAGAAAGCGCTCGGTCGTTCACGTTGATGCTCGACGCCAGTTCCCGCATCTCCTCGCCCCCAGACATTGCCAGGAACGTGCCGAGCCACTTCTGACCGAACTCACGCTGGAGAGAATACGTCGCGTCCGCCGCCACCTTCGACAGGTTCAGCGACTCCCGCAGCATCAGTACGTCTTCCGGCTTGATCTCCTCCAACCCGATGCGCGCCACGTAGTCCGGGTTGATGCCCCGATTCCGCGAACTCTGCTCGTCCAAAGTAAACACCGCCACCTTGGAACTGAACAACTGCTTCAGTCCCTTCACCGTGCTTGTCGCGCCCTCCGAAGTCCCCTGCCAGCCGTATTCGTTGTGCATGTCGAACACCAGGTTGGACGCCACGTTCTTCTGAAGTATCCCCGCCAGGAGCAGCCGTGTCAGGAAGGTCTTCCCTGTCCCGCTCTTGCCGAAGACCCCGTTGGAGCGCGTAACCAGTTCTTCCACGTTCAAACACAGGCGTGTGTCCATGTCCAGCGGATTGCCGATCCAGAAGTATCTGTCGTCCTCTTCCTCGCTGCCGAACACGATGCGGATGTCTTCCTCAGTGGCTGATCCTACTGCGGAGAAGTGCGGCGGTATAGTCTTCGCGGGCTGCGGACCGTCCAGTCCCGCGACCGTGTCCCCCGCGCCCAGCGTCAGCATAGGCTCGACCGTGATAGTGCCATAGGCCGCCGTCCCGGAAACGACTCGCGCAACGAACGGATTCGACACGTCCGGCGGCGAAGCGGGCAGAGCCGGATCCATGGAGGCCAGCGCGACATCCGTAACAACGCCGAAGAACCGCATATGCCGCCCCTGGATGTTCACGAACGTGCCGACTTTTATGCCCTCGATGGACGTATCCGCGTCCAGCCGAATCTCCATCCCCTCGGTCAGCGAGCCGGACACCACCATGCCCAGCCTCTGGGACGCGCTCCACTCGAAACCGCTTCCGTCCACACTTCCGTTGGTGCTCATAGTCATGGCGCTATCCTCCGCAGAATACCGTCCAGCCGCTGCATCTGTCCGCCCAGCAGCGGTGTAAGCCTCTTCCCCGCGCTCACAAGGAAATCATCGCGATCCAGATGGGCATTGCCCGCCATAGTCAGAAAGGCGGCCAGCACGTCGTCTGCAGAGGCGATGGGCGCCGAAAGCAGTATGGACGCAAAATCCAGTTCAGCGCTGAACTCTCTCAGATCGTCGTCTGAACACGGATACACGAAAGAATGTATCCGTGGAGGCAGCGGCGCGAGCCAGCGTCTCAGTACACCATCTTCCCGGTGCCCGACGGACACCGCCCGAAACTCCGTGGACAGCAGGCGCGAAAGCTGGGGATTCGACTCATATATCGCCTCTTCATCCTCCTCGTCCCGGCCCCTGGCAATCGGCCTGCGTCCGGCGTCAATACTCCGTGTGCCGATCTCGTGAACGATGCCGTAAATCGAGCCGTTGTTCCCGCACCTCACCAGGCTGCCCAGAATTGGCGCCGTATAAAGCTCGTAGCACTGGACGAC
>JAAXHY010000137.1 GCA_012270665.1 Dehalococcoidia bacterium | reverse complement strand
AGACGGTTCCCAGAAATCCATCCACGAGGCTCATAGACCTCTTGGCCCCTATTGGTCGTGGACAGCGCGGCCTAATAGTCTCCCCGCCCAAGGCCGGCAAGACCTCCCTGCTCAAAGAGATCGCCAATGGCATTTCTGTCAATCATCCCGACATACACATAATGGTCGCGCTCATCGGCGAACGTCCCGAAGAAGTGACGGACATGCGCCGCTCGATTGAAGGCGAGGTGTACAGCTCCACGTTCGACGAGCCTGTCGAAGACCACTGTCGCGTCGCCGAAATGGTGCTGGAACGCGCGAAGCGTCTCGTCGAGGCCGGAAGCGACGTCGTCATACTTCTCGACAGCATCACCAGGCTTACCAGAGCCTATAACCTTGCCGTCCCAACCAGCGGACGCACACTTTCAGGAGGTATAGATCCTATCGCCCTGTACCCGCCCAAGCGATTCTTCGGCGCGGCGCGCAATACCGAAGAGGGCGGAAGCATGACCATACTGGCCGCCTGCCTGGTTGATACCGGCAGCCGCATGGACGACGTCATCTACGAAGAATTCAAGGGCACCGGCAACATGGAAGTCCATCTCGACCGCAGGCTGGCCGAGCGCAGGATATTCCCCGCGATTGACGTCGCCCGCAGTGGCACGCGCCGCGAGGAACTGCTCCTGGACGAGGCCACGCTCAAGCAGGTATGGCTGCTGCGCCGCATGGTTGCCATGATCTCCTCGGACGAGAAGTACCCCGGAGAATCCTCCGAAAAGCTGCTCGGACACATACGCAGATCACGAAACAACAACGAATTCCTGGCCAACCTCGGCAAAGACATGTAATCATCTCATCCCTCTCCTTCGAGGGAGGGGGATGGCGTGAGTGCGAATACTGCCCTATGCCCCCGACATATTCCTCAGCAGCGCCACACGGGTCTCCCTCGGCACATTGTTCTGGGTAACGTTCAGGCGTATCTGAGTTTCCGGCGGCTCCACATTCATCTCTGTCAGTAGCGCCTGGGCTGGCGCAAAGCCCTCTTCGCCTTGTTCGGCGTCGTAGTGAACTGGGATTACGATGCCCGGGCTGAGCGTGCTCACAATCCTGGAAATCGCCTTGGCGTTCAGCGTGCCCTCTCCGCTTGCAGGCGCGACCAGTACATCCACAGAGCCCAGCGACTCCAGTTGCCGAGATGTCAGTGTCGCATTGAGATTCCCCAGGTAGCACACCGACACGCCTTCCGAGCGTATGACGTAAACCGTATTTATCCGGCGACTCTCTTCAGCGTCGTTCAGCGCCGTTCCGATTGCGGTGATGTTGTACCCGCTCACCTCGTACTGGCCGGGGCCTTCCAGCACTCTGGGGTGCCCGCCCACCGACTTGTGAGCCGAGTGGGAAGGATAGTCGCAACTGATCGCGACAATGTCCGCCTCTAGGTCCCTTTCAATATCCGGGTTGGGATCCGTTAGCAGTGAAACGTCTCTGCTCGACAGCCTTACGGACGAGTGTCCGTGCCAAGTTATCTCCATGTGGCGGCCCTCCGATTGTGGGGCTAACGTGTAGTTGTGTTCAGGAAAGTATAACTTAGACTCATTCCAATAAGACAACCCGACATTTACAACCCACCTCGATATGCTATCCTGAAAGTAACGACTCTTGATTGCTCACGAGACAAGGAGAGCGGTCGGCCTCACTAACGATTCTTTCTGCGAGGCTTCACCAAAACACGATATTGAACATGCTGACGGATCGCCAACAGCTGATACTCAAACATATAGTCAATGACTATGTGCATAATGCGGCGCCCATAGCTTCTGAGAGCCTGACCAGAAATCACAGCCTGGGCGTAAGCTCTGCTACTGTGCGTAACGAAGTCGCGGCCCTGGAAGAGCGGGGTTATATATCCCGTCCGCACACCTCGGCGGGCAGCGTTCCACAAGACAGGGCGTACCGGCTTTACGTCGAATCCCTGCTCGCCAATTCGGACCCCCGAATTCCGCCGCAGGCAAGGTCAACGATCCAGGACCACTTCGACCGCGTCCAACACGACGTGGACAAGTGGGGCAACGTAGCCGCAACGCTGATAGCCCAATTGATGGACAATCTGGGCATTGCCACATTCCCGAAGACCAGCGTGTCCAGAATTCGACACCTTGAACTCGTGCCCGTTCAGGACGTTCTAGCCCTTCTGGTAGTCGTCCTGGAACAGGCTAAGCTCCGTAAGCAGTTGATTCGCTTCGACGAACCCATCGAGACTTCTGAGCTTGAGTCTATGGGCGTAAGGCTGCGTGGTCACGTTACCGGACTGTCACACGAGGAAATCGTGCATAGCCCTCTCCCCTTGTCTGAACAAGAACGCAGAGCGGTCGACGCCGCGGTCGTCATGCTCGAAGAGGAAGACAGATCTGACCACGACGACCCATACGTCGACGGCCTCCGCAACCTTCTCGACCAGCCCGAATTCGACGACTACGAAAAGGTTCGTCCCATAATTCGTGGCGTTGAGGACGGAAGCCTGATACAGGCCGCCTTGGAAGAAGCCCCCATTGGACAGGTTGTTCGCGTCGTCATCGGAGGCGAACACAGAGGCGAGGAACTCCGCCCCCTGAGCGTGGTCATTTGTCGCTACGGTGTCCCTGGTCGCGCGCTTGGCGCCATAGGTGTGGTCGGACCCACCCGGATGGAGTATTACCGCGCCATCTCGGGCGTCAGGTTCATCTCCTCGATAATGAAAGGCATGGTCGAGACCGTTTACGGCGCCGCCTGAGTGAATGGGGTGAGCCGCCGCAATGAAAGCCGTCAAGTCCTTACTGGTAAAAGTGCGGCTATTCACATCCTGAGCATCACCACAATCGAGTAAATCATAGTCCAGACAACGACGGAGCTACGTAATGTTCGAGGCCCTCTCAGAGAAACTCAACGGCATTTTCTACAAGCTTGGCACGAAGGGCAGGCTCACAGAAAAAGACATAGACGCCTCTCTCAGAGAAGTGCGTATGGCCCTGCTCGAGGCCGACGTCAACTTCCGAGTCGCGCGCCAACTCGCATCCACCATCAAAGAACGCGCTCTGGCTGAGGATCTACTCACAAGGCTCACCCCTGGTCAGCGGGTCGTCAGGATAACCCAGGAAGAGATGACCAAGGTACTCACGGGCGGCAGCCACAGGCTCGAGAACCCTACAAGGC
>JAAXHY010000562.1 GCA_012270665.1 Dehalococcoidia bacterium | reverse complement strand
AGGCTGAACCAGTGGAGACAGAAACCTATCCGGCTCCGTCGTCAACCGCGTCCTCAGATTGGTGTCGTGCCCTTTCACCATCGGATATGCTGTGACCGCGTCCGTTTCCTCGAATCCGTCCGTTACATCCCTCCGGTCAGGACCAATCTGCGCCAGGTCACCAAGCTGACAGAGCGATACTTTTGTTGTCGATGCTTCACCTGGGGACCAGACCTCGCCATCATCGAGAAGGCGAAATGCGCTGCGAACCAGGTCAGCGCGGGAGAATTGCACTCCCATCCATTTTTGGTTGGGTAATCAGGGACGAAAGCGTGGAAACTATTTCTCCAACATGTTCGCCATCCACCTCAATCAATGCCGTACCCGATTCTTCGAGCTTCGCCGGAATGGTCCCCGTGATCGCCTGGGCGAGCCGGTGAGAGTCCAAAACACCTTCAGGATTCTGCCATAGGTTGACGAATGTAGTTCGACGCTGTACAGCGGAAGTATCGCTCATATCCCGGCGAGTGGCGATCAGCAGAGATTCAGAGAGATCCGTACTGTCGGAGAAGTTCCAGCGAATAGGGTCGTGCGAGGTAATGACCATTTCGAGGTGGAAGTCTTGCTCGATCAGTGAACGGGTCTGTGCCCAAGACGGTCCGGTGCATACGGTGGCTGGCAATACCAGGGCGAGCCGCCCCTCCCCGGGACGTAACTTCGGTGAGGCAGCGGCAACGAACGCGGCGCCAAGTCCCGCAGTGGCCGATGCCTGTCGCGAACTCAGACGATCCGATAGTTCCCTCTGAAGCACTCGGCGCTCGGCAGCGGGCAGACTGCCGAACAGCAGATTGCCGCCCACTGATCGGGTGAATGGCGGGTTCATTATCGCCAGATCAAGCTCTGGCAGAGTGGCCGTTACGCCCTCTGCCACGCTCCTCGAACCCTGCCCGGACACCCTTCTCGCGCTCATTCCAGACTCAGCGTCGTCCGAGGACAGCGCGATCTGCACAGCCACCTCATCCTGTCCCAGGAAATCGAGCGATCCCAGAGACACGTTCGACCCGTCGGCTCCGAGTGGCATCACGTAGAGGTTCATCCGGTCGAACTCTATATGCGGGTTGAGCATAGCCAGACTGGTGGCCGCGAAGTGTATGGCCGAGAGCTGCACATCATAGCCGTGCAGCGCCTGCTCCACCATTGCCTTATGAAGTTCAGCGGAGTTTCTGCCTCCTGCGTCTTCGTGACGACGCTCCGCTTCCGCGGCAACCGCCATCAGCAATGTCCCGGTGCCACAGGCCAGATCAGCTATGTTGAGGGATGCCGGAAACTCGTGGTCGCTCCAATCAACATCGCTCGGCCAGTCGTGGAATACAAGTTCGGCCAGCAGAGTGGCCGCCGGCACGGAAGTGTAGTACACGCCGGTGAACTTCGCATCGGTGAGCAGCGTGTGAAATAGTCTGCCGGAAAGGTCGTGTCCTTCCAGCTGGCGAGTGATCTTCATAGCCCTGATCAAAGGTCCTATGACCGGCGAGTGCATATCCGACGGCGCATCCAGCAGAATGTCGAGGATGGTCGCGCCCAGCTCGAACACCGGTACATAGTCAATCTCGTCGCATATTCTGAGCCAGTCGTCGCGTAACCCTCGAACACCATTCCTCCACGGTCGGAACATCGGGGTTTACAGCCGCAAGACGGTCTTGGAATGCGATGGCGTTGAACAGTACCAGGCACCCGATTCCGCGTGCCGCGGCACGGTCTCTTTCTCGGTCCGTGCTTGCAATGGCATCGGTGATACGGCGGGAGATACGCTCATGTCGGGCCACCCGTTCAGCCGCCCTCTCTATGGCGTATCCAACTACCCCTGTGGCCGCTGCAACCTCGTCTGCTCCCTCTAGTTCCAATGGCAGGGCGCGCAGGTGGTCCGACAATTCAGCTGCCGACCCGGTGCGGATACGGTGTTCCTGTGTTCTCTCGCCTCGAGAGCCGTGCAGCCACCAGCGGATATCCTCCGCGGCATCCAGCGCTGACTCGACATCATCGAGCTGGCGCAGCCGTTCAGGGTAGAGTACACCTATGAGCCCAAGCGAATCGGGAAAGGCGGTAAGACGCTCATCGAGTTGGGCCTCCAGTTGATTCGCCGACCCCTCCCACTTGCACTCAAGAAGCGCTGAATCGCCCGTTCTGAGAGTAACTCGAATATCGGGAGTGCCGGCGGCGCTCCTGCGTTCAGCCCGGGCTGAGGTCGAGGCCCCGTATCCCCGCAATAGCCTAGCCAAGAGAGTGTTGACAGCCTCTTCGCGTATGGCCTCAGAATCGCTATGTGCAGACGGCATTAGACAGACTCACGGCATCAAGAGATGCTTGGAATGGTGAAACCATTATGGGTCAGCCCAGATAGTGCGTCAATGTTCACCGGCGTAGCTATCTATGAACCCAAATGGCATTTCTTCGGAGGTCGCTAAGTTGCCGCAAAGACGAGTTTCTTCATTTGACGTTCAGACAAATTCTCTCTTGACAACCCCAACAGAACGCATGTACTCTGTCCATGTACAGAACTACTGTGCGCCACACTAACTGATGATTCATAATTGACCACGATGACCAGAACAACCAGA
>JAAXHY010000308.1 GCA_012270665.1 Dehalococcoidia bacterium | reverse complement strand
GGATAGGACTGGACAGGTATCCGGGCCGCAAGACCGAACTCACCCCCGACTGGGAGGGCCGCACCGAGACCGCCTGGAAGCTGATACAGGCCGGTTGGAGCCATCGAATAATGCTCGGCCACGACTGGTCCGTAACCCTCAGTATAGCCAGCCAGGAGATGCAGGAACAGCGTCGCCAGTACAACCCCGACGGCTACCTGTTCATAACCCGCCGCGTCATCCCGCGTCTCAAGGAACTGGGCGCGACCGACGAGGATATCAACAATATCTTCGTGGACAACCCTCGCCGCTTCTTCGAGGGGAAGCGGTAGCCCAATCCGGACCTCGACAACTGGCGCAGGCGTAAACCAAAAGCGGGGACTTGCCAAGCAAGTCCCCGCACTGCTTAGAGGTGTCCCGGGGAACACCTACCCGGAGCACCTCCTACTACTACTATCCAACTGCGCAACCTCCTTTCTAGGGACACTTCCAGAGACTTTCAACCTCCGCCTCCCTAATCCCTACCGGCTATTATATGATGAAACGCCAGAATATGAAAATCGAATCTGAACCTGATTGAGGTGTAAATCATCATGATCGGACACATGAATGGAGTCATCATATGGACTGGCGATCTGCCCCGTCTGAGGGAGTTCTATTGCGTAACACTCGGCATGGAACCCTACTCTGAACGTCCCTACTTCGTTTCGTTCAAGTGGGGCGGACTCAGGTTCGCCATCGGCAGCCACGACCACGTGAGCGGGCAGGCCGGAGACCCTCACCGCATCATGGTCAACTTCGACGTGGACGACATCCGCGCCCTCCACGAAGAACTTGCCGCAAAGGACGTCGAGTTCATACGGGAGCCGGAGAAAGAGCGCTGGGGAGGCTGGGTCGCGTCATTCCTCGACCCGGACGGCAACATCGTCCAGGTACTGGAACAGCCTCCCGAACGCAAAGGCGAGCCTATCCCCTGACCACTAGGGCCCTTCCTCGTAATACTGCAACGGCGAGCGCGGGTCGAACGGCCTGTACGGGTACTTGGCAAGCTGATCTTCGTCCAGTTCGATCCCAATTCCGGGCGTGTCCGGCACCTTGATGTATCCATTCTCTACCACGAACGGATTCACCGCGATGTCGTTGCCGAAGTCCTCGAGGTTCACGAAGTACTCGGTTATCAGGAAGTTTGGAATGGCCGCCGACACCTGTATCGTGGCCGCCAGACCAAGCGTGGTGCTGTTGAAGTTGTGCGGCGACACCACCACGTAGTACGGCTCCGCCATCGCCGCTATCTCCTTCAGTTCCAGTATCCCGCCCACATTGCACACGTCCGGGTTCAGTATGTCCGCCGCCTGCTTCTCGAACACCTCGCGGAACTCGAACTTGGTGTAGAGTTCCTCGCCCGTAACGATGGGGATATTCACGTCCCGCTTGACCGCCGCCAGCGCGTCAATGTTCTCCGCGAGCACCGGCTCTTCGTACCAGAAGGGTTGGTAGCGTTCTATCTCGCGCCCGATTCGCCTTGCGTGCATAGGCGCGAGCCTGCGGTGCATCTCCACCAGTATGTCCACGTCCCAACCCACCGCCTCGCGCACCACTCGCACGTTCTCGATGGCGGCGTTCTCTACTTCCTTGCTGACGAAGGTGCGCCAGGGGCCGGGTATGGGATCGAATTTCATCGCCGTGAATCCCATCTCCACGACCGCCCTTGCCCTGTCCGCAAGCTCCTCCGGCGGCCCGCCGCTCCATCCGTTCGCGTAAACCCGTATCCTGTCCCTGCACGCCCCGCCGATGAGCATATGCACCGGCATTCCCGCCTTCTTGCCCGTGATGTCCCACAGCGCGTGCTCGATGCCGCTCACCGCGCACCAGAAGTCCATAGCGCCCCGCCGCCCCGCGAAGTCGTCGTAAGACCATTGGAGAAAGTGTTTGATATTGCGAGGATCGCGCCCGATCAGATAGCGCCGCATCTGATCAATATGCGCCGTCACCTGAACGTCCCTGTCTGACTGCGTGTAAGCCTCGCCCCAGCCATAGATACCCTCGTCTGTCTCCACCTTTACGAAGCAGAGGTTCTTGCCCCGTCCAGGGTTCGCCAAAAAATGTTTTACATCCGTAATTTGCATCATCTTCTCCCACGCCGTTGCGGACTTCTGGATTCATCGCCGCACTGTTGTCCTTCAGCGGTTCGTTATCAGTGTATCGCTTGCGGCGACTTCGATAGCTTCCGCTATCCAGTCGTCGAGACTCTTCCCCCGCGCGCTGGCCGCGACGGCTGCCGCCCTGTGCAGATCCGGGCTTACGCTCAGCGATATGTCCCCCGAGAAAGGTACGTCCGGTCGCTCGCCCCTCTCCTGGCAAATAGCAAGATAGTCGTCTATCGAGAACCGAAATTCCTTCTTCAGCTCCTCCACCGACGTGGCTTCGAAAAAGATAACGTCGCGAGTGCCCACGACCACCCCATGAAAGACCTCCGAGTCAGGGTCGTACTTGATTGCCGCGTGATAACCCTTGTATTCCATCATGGCTCTATCCCCACCTTTATAAAGAATCTTCTCAATTGATCTACGGCGTGCTTTCGAGCGTCGCGTTGCGGATGCGGACGGTGAGCGTGGAGCCGAACGCCCTTCAAATCCACGCTTATTCTGGATCCGGATCGTTCTTCTATGGTAGCTCCGCACGCCAGCAGAAGCGATTCGATATCTGTCCAACGAATTCCTGCCTGAGTCGGTCGTCTGAAAATAGCTTCTAGCGTCCTATGGTGTCTCCGTCGCATCACTCAGATAGTTCACCTGTCATCGGTATTCATATATCGGCTATCGTCGGTACGCGAACAGAAAGCAAGCCTGTACGTCCTCTGACTCTAGAAACGGATACTCATCCAAAACCACCTGCACACTATCCCCCGCTGCCAGCATTCCCAGGATATGTTCTACCGAGATTCGCATATCCCGGATGATAGGCTTTCCCCCCAAGACATCTGAGCGAATTGTAATGCGATCTAGAATTTCCTGTTCATTCGTCATCATACCTATCCTCTGAAAGCCTACTGAGTGTACATCTACCGTGCCGTCCAGCCGCCGTCCAGGACGAGTTCACTGCCGGTCACCCAGCGGGATTCATCCGACGCCAGATACAGCACGCCGTTAGCAATCTCGATAGCCTCCCCGAATCGCCCCAATGGAATCCGGCTCACCATCTCCGCGTATGCCTCCGCGTCCGCCCTCCGAACTTCGGTCATGGGAGTGACAATTGGCCCGGGATGCACTGAATTGCACCGTATCCTGTCCGGCGCGTACTGCATCGCCGTATGCTTGGTCAGCAGTCTCACCGCCCCCTTCGACGCCTGGTACTGTGGACTGGACTGCTCGGTCCCCACGAGGCCCAACTGCGACGATATATTGATGATAGACCCTCCGCCCGCCTCCTTCATCGCCGGTATCGCGTGCTTCGTCCCAAGAAACACGCCCTTGGTGTTGATGTCCATCACGCGATCCCAATCCTCTTCGCTGGTCTCGTGAAGAAGGCTCCACTGGCTGACACCCGCGTTGTTCACAAGTATATCCAGCCGCCCAAACGCTGCCACGGTGTCGGCTATCGCCCTCTGCCAGTCGGACTCATTGGTCACATCCAGCGGCGCGAACAGGCACTCACTCCCGGAATCGTTTATCTCCGCTTCCACCGCCCGGCCCTCTTCCACTAGAGTGTCACCTATCGCGACCTTAGCCCCCTCGCTTGCGAACAATCGCGCCTCCACCGCTCCCATTCCTCTTGCGCCGCCGCTTATGAACGCCACTTTGCCCTCGAGTCTCAATTCCCGTCCCCCTTATCCTGCAAATCCTGATTCAAACATCCTCGGACACCAGACGGTCCATCAGCGCGCTCGCCCACGCCCTCAGGTTATCGTCGAGGTCCGTGCCACAATGCGGACATTCATAGTCCCCCACGCAGTACCGCATCCCGCACGTGGGACAGGGCTGAATCCAGTCCAGGCTGTCAATTGCTTGCTGAATCTGCTGTTCAGTCGCCATATGTGATTCTAGTCCTCAATCGTTAGTCGCTAGTCGATTGAACAGATCAAACGCCTCTTCGCGCGCAGGCATACCTGCAATCGCGCCCCTTTGCCTCAGCTTCAGCCCCGCGGTTATCGTTCCGAGTTGTCCGGCGTCCTCTATGCTCATGCCGTTCAGCAGGCCATGTATGAACGCTCCGTTGAAGGCGTCGCCGGCGGCAGTGGTATCTATCGGGCCGCCTGGCGAGTAGGGCGGAACATCAACCACCTCGTCCTCGAAGCCGATGACCGCGCCGTCCTCCGCGCGCGTCACAGCCACGACCGGAACACCTAAGTCACGATAATGCCGCGCCATCAGATACGGATCGTCGGAACCGATGAGCGCGCGGGCGTCGTCCGAAGAGTTCGGCAGAAAGTAGTCCACATACGGCATCAACTCCGAGGCGGCTGCCTGCATTTCCG
>JAAXHY010000567.1 GCA_012270665.1 Dehalococcoidia bacterium | reverse complement strand
TACAAGCAACTGATGGCGGCGGACAGGTCAACTCGCGATGGTCGCTGGTCTCAACCGATCAGCGGCTCCAACACTTTTGAGATGGCCAACAAGCTGGTCGGCATACTCGGTCTTGGAAATATCGGTCGGCAGGTTGCGAAGCGAGTGCAGGGATTCGACTCCCGTGTGCAATACTTTGACCTGTTCCCACAGGCACCCGAACGTGAGAAAGAGTTGAATGTGACCCGAGCGGGACTCGAGGAACTGTTCGCCACCTCGGATATCGTCACCTGTCACACGCCTCTCACACCCGCCACCCGCCACATCGTCAGTCGGGATCTGATTTCCAGGATGAAGTCGACTGCGATACTCATCAACACCAGCCGGGGGCCCGTCGTTGACGAGTCCGCCCTGATTGACGCGCTGTCCGAGGGCCGCATTGCGGGGGCAGGGCTGGACGTCTTCGAGACAGAGCCCGTCAGTCCCGATAATCCACTGCTTGCCATGGACAACGTGGTTGTCACGCCCCATTCGGCCGGTACCACCTGGGACACCTGGTTCAGGCGCGCCGAGTTCGCATACCGGAATATGAAGGGAGTCTGGGATGGAGACCCGCCGATGGCTGTCGCTCAGGAATATGACATACCAGGCTGAATAACACCAAACTTAAACAGTGAAAAGAGGAAATGATGGAACCAGTAATCAAAAATGTGGAGGGTAGGGGGAACCCGGTCCTCGGCCCCGATGATGGAGCGCCAAACTACGTGATGCTGTGGGTGCGGCATCCCCCCGGAGGGACCAGCGCGCAGCACGTACATCCCTGGGAGCACCAGGCTTACATCGTTGAGGGTGAGGGCGTCCTTTGGGTGGAGGGAACAGAGTATCCCATAAAGGCTGGCGACGCTGTTCTGGTGCCGCCCGACGTCGAGCACCAGTTCCGCAACACCGGCGACGTGACTTTGAGCCGCGTTACCGTGAATCCACTGAGTTCAGTCGGTCACGAGTAGTAACATGCCTCAAGTACACGA
The DNA here is from genome assembly GCA_012270665.1 of Dehalococcoidia bacterium. The sequence continues at coordinate 11,744 of JAAXHY010000567.1, read as the reverse complement.
CAGGGGAGGACTCCCCACCGACGAACCGCTTGACAGGTCGGAACACGAATGGGCCGACTGGGAGCGCCTGACCAACGCTTTGGTCGGCGCGCTCAGGACGCGCGACCTCGTTACGGTTGATGAGCTCAGGCGCGGCATAGAGTCTATCCCGCGCGAGTTGTACGAATCGTACAGCTACTATGAGCGTTGGTCCACCTCGCTCGAGACGCTGATCGTCGAGAAGGGAATCCTGACGACCGATGAGATAGACGCCAGAGTGAAAGAGTTGGGTGACAGGTGGGGATAGTATTCTCTGTGGAACCAGGTCAATTCCGACCCGGCGATGAAGTATTGGTAAGGGCCGATTCCGTTGACCACCACCATCGCACCCCTTGGTTCATCAAGGGCAAAAAGGGCAGGGTGCTCGCAGTCAGCGGCCCGTTCTTCGACCCGGAAACGAGGGCCCACGGAGGAACTGGCATTCCTAAACGCCTTCTGTACCAAGTCGAGTTCGAGCAGTCTCATGTGTGGGGCGATTCCTACTTGGAAGACGAAAACGACCTGCTCATCGTGGATGTGTATGAACAGTGGTTGCAGTCCGCCACTGATAACTGAATACTAATAACTGGGAACTAACTATGAGCGAAACGCATCACGAGGGAATACAGCCCGACACTGAGTTGAGCCTGCCGGCCAGGCGTGCTTTGGCAATCCACGAACTTCTTGTCGAAAAGGGGATCATAGGCCCAGACGAGGTACGCGAACGGGCGGAAATGTTCCACTCACGCCGCCCCTCAGATGGCGCAAGAGTGGTGGCGAGGGCATGGAGTGATCCTGACTTCAAGCGACGTCTGCTTGAAGACGCGCGGTCTGCGGTTTACGAACTTGGCTACACACTCACGCGCGACGCGGAGCTTGCTGTCGTGGAGAATACGGAAAGCGTTCACCATCTTGTGGTGTGCACGCTCTGCTCCTGCTATCCGACCTCGCTTCTCGGCCCACCTCCCGATTGGTACAAGAGTTTTGCATACCGCCAGAGAGCTGTCGTCGGACCTCGCTCTGTCATGCGCGAATTCGGCCTGGAACTCAGCGATGACATGCAGGTTCGAGTGGTTGACAGTACCGCGGACCTGCGCTACCTCGTCCTGCCCCGCCGTCCGAAAGGCGCCGATGGGATGAGCGAGGATGAACTCGCCGCCCTGGTCACCCGAGACAGCATGATTGGCGTCTCTGAGCCTCTGCGGCCCAAACGGGAAAACCCGGTCTTATGACCCACATACCTCCACGCAGCAGGGGTGTACTCCAAGCGCAGGCGGGAGCTTCCTATCTCGCCCGCAGGGTTAGTATGCCTGTCCAGCAGTATATCCATACTGAGTCCCTCGGCGGCATAGTTCTGCTGGTCGCGACCATAGTGGCGCTGACTTGGGCTAACTCGCCCTGGTACGATCTCTATCAAGATGTTCTCGAGACCCACCTGGCTATTGACCTCGCCCTGTTCGATATTGACCTGTCGCTTCATCATTGGATAAACGACGGCCTGATGGCTCTCTTCTTCTTCGTAGTCGGCCTCGAGATAAAGCGCGAGGCTCTTTTCGGACACTTCTCCACACTACGCCAAGCCGCGCTTCCAGCCATAGCCGCGGTGGGAGGCATGGTAGTTCCAGCCGCCATTTATCTTCTCTTCAACTTCGGCGGAGAGGGCGCGCGCGGATGGGGAGTGCCAATGGCTACCGATATCGCCTTCGCCATCGGCGTATTGGCGCTTCTCGGAGGACGAGTCCCGATGCAGCTGAGAGTCTTCCTGCTCGGTCTGGCCGTCGCCGACGACCTCGGGGCGATAATAGTGATAGCCGTGGCCTACACCGAGTCTATATCATTTCCCTACCTGGGTATGGTCGTGGGACTGGTCGCAATCACGATAGTCGTCAATCGGATCGGTTTCGCTCACACCGCCGTCACTTCGGCGCTCGGCTTCCTTATTTGGGTCGCCATGCTCAAATCCGGCGTCCATGCCACTATCGCGGGTGTGCTATTCGCCCTACTGACTCCGGCTCAGCCTCAGTACGGCAAGGAACGCTTCGCCGAAGAGTCAGAGGCGCTCATATCAGACTACCGCCAAGCCTTGGCGAATGACGACCCAGAGCGCTCGGAAACGATTCTCCGCCAACTCGAAGAGCTCTCCCAAGGCACGGAGTCGCCCATGGAACGGCTCGAGCGGCTGGTTCACCCCTGGACTAGCTACGTCATCTTGCCCGTGTTCGCCCTAGCCAACGCGGGTCTCCATTTCTCCGGTGTAGAGTTGAGTGACGTCGTTACCAGCGAAGTCACGGTCGGAATCATGGGCGGTCTGCTGATCGGAAAGGTCATTGGAATTACATTCTTCCCCTGGGTAGCCTCCAGATTCGGTATCGTAGAACTCCCACTCTATGTGTCCTGGAGAAGTGTGATCGGAGCCGGTTTTCTGGCAGGAATCGGATTCACGGTCGCCATCTTCATATCAAACCTAGCTTTCACCGATCCTGATCTCATACTGAGCGCCCAGTTCGGGATTATGTGCGCCTCCGCGCTTGCAGGACTGCTCGGCTATTCGATACTTCGCTTCGTGTCGCGTCCCCGGTAGAACATCCCGGCAATTATGACCAAGCTCATTTGACGCTCGCTCTTCCACGCAACTAAGATTGTTGCAGTCCAATGACACGGGAGATTCGGCATGGCGAACAAACTGGTTCCACAGGGAGATATGCCCCGCGCTTACGTGCCGGGCGCAGTTGAAGAGCGTATCTACGAGTTCTGGAACGACAGCGGCTACTTCACACCCGAGATAGATCGCTCGAAGGAGCCGTTCACGATCATCATGCCGCCTCCCAATGTGACAGGCGAACTACACATGGGGCACGCGCTCACCATCGCTCTCGAAGACCTGATGATCAGGTGGCATCGAATGCTGGGCGACCCCACGCTCTATCTCCCAGGCACGGATCACGCGGGCATCGCCACTCAGGTCGTGGTGGAACGTCAGATAGCGTCCGATGGCTTGAGCAGACACGACCTTGGCCGCGACAAGTTCATCGAGCGTGTCTGGTCCTGGGTGGATGACTACGGTGATCGCATATACAAGCAGACCGAGCGTCTGGGCGCCTCGTGCGACTGGACACGCCGTGCATTCACTCTCGACGAGGGCCCCGCGAGAGCGGTCCGTACGACATTCGTCAATCTGTACGAGAAGGGTCTCATCTACAAGGGAAACCGCATCACCAACTGGTGCCCGCGCTGCAGAACCGCGCTCTCGGACCTCGAAGTCAAATACCAGGACGAAAGCGCCCACCTCTACCACATCAGGTACGGGTTAGAGGATGGCTCCGGTCAGATGGTCATAGCCACCACCCGCCCCGAAACGATGCTTGGTGATACGGCAGTTGCCGTTAATCCCAGCGACGACCGATATTCCGCTCTCATTGGGAAGAACGCCATTCTTCCCATCGTTGGCCGCCCCCTCCCCATAATCGGCGACGAGTCGGTCGAAATCGAGTTCGGCACAGGCGCGCTCAAGGTGACGCCGGGACACGATCCGGTTGACTTCGAGATAGGGCAGCGCCACTCCCTCGATACAGTGGACATTCTGAACTTGGACGGATCGTTGAACCAAAATGCAGGTGTCTATCAGGGTCAGAGCATAACCGAGGCCAGAGACAACGTAGTCCGCCAACTGGAAGAGGACGGAGTCCTTGAGAAGGTCGAGGACTTCCACCACGCTGTCGGTCACTGCGAGCGCTGCGACGAAATCGTGGAGCCGATTGTCAGCGACCAGTGGTACGTGAGAATGGCGCCCCTCGCCAAGCCCGCGCGGGACGCGGTTGCCGATGGCCGCATAAAGATGGTTCCTGAGCGCTTCATCAGGGTCTATTTCAACTGGATGGACAACATCCGGGACTGGCCCATAAGCCGACAGATCTGGTGGGGACACCGGATCCCGGTCTGGTACTGTGACTGCGGTGAGCAAATAGTCGAACTCGAAGACCCGTCCAATTGTCCGAAGTGCGGAAGTTCTGAACTCGAACGCGACCCGGACGTTCTGGACACGTGGTTCAGCTCCGGCCTATGGACTCACTCCACGCTCGGCTGGCCGGACGATACCGACGATCTGGACTATTTCTATCCGACGTCGGTCATGGAGACGGGGCATGACATCCTGTTCTTCTGGGTTGCCAGGATGATCTTCTTCGGCATGGAGAACATGGGCGAGATACCCTTCCATACGGTCTATCTGCACGGCCTGGTGCGCGATCCCGAGGGCGTGAAGATGAGCAAGACCAGGGGCAATGTCGTTGATCCGCTCGAACTCGTCCGTCAGTACGGGGCTGACGCGGTGCGCTTCGCGCTCACGACCGGCACATCAGCCGGAAATGACATGAGGATGAATGAACAGAAGCTCGAGGCCAGCCGCAACTTTGCCAACAAAGTTTGGAATGCCGCCCGATTCGTCATAAGTAACATCGAAAACGCCCCCGACTCGGATCTGGAAGGATGGCATGAATCAAAGGGCTTGCGCCATCGCGAAGACCGCTGGATAGTCAGCCGCCTGAACCGGGTCGCCGAACAGGTAGGTGCGAACATGCGTGGCTACCAGTTCGGTGAAGCGCAGCGCGTCATTCACGACTTCCTGTGGAATGAGTTCTGTGACTGGTACATCGAAATGAGCAAGGTGCGATTACGAACAGAGGATACGCCTTCGCCTCTGCCTACTCTGGCCCACGTTCTCGAAAAGATGCTCAGGATGCTCCATCCCTTCATGCCATTCGTAACGGAGGAGATTTGGACGAGGCTGGCAGATGTCCTTCCCGATGCTCCGGACCGTCCCGAAGCCCTGATCGTTGCGCTGTATCCGGAGAATGACCCCTCCCAATACGACGCCGAGGCGGAAGTTGAGGTCGAAGCGATCATCGAACTCGTGCGCGCTGCCCGCAATCTGCGAGCGGAATTCAGAATTCAGAACAACGAGCGGCTGGATGCGCAGTTGTCGGTAGTGGACTCACAAGCCGCCTTATTTGAAGAGTCAATGGACTTCATAGCGTCCCAGGCCAAGATTGATCTTGCAGGCCCCATCACTTCGGGCATGGCAGAGTTTTCGGGTACTTTATCCGTTTCGCCTAACACCGCTGTTCAGGCCCTCAGGTCTGGTACGCTGGCCGTGTCCCTGGGCGAGTTTGTGGATCTGGAAGAGGAAACCGAACGAATCAGGTCTGAACTGAGCGAACTCCAGAAGTACGAGCGGCGTCTTTCCAGAAACCTATCCAACGAAAACTTCGTCAACCGCGCTCCCGAAGACGTAGTTGACCGGGAACGCGACCGTCTGGCGGGCGCCCAGGAGAGAATAGCGCGTCTCACGGATATACTTGACCGCTTGTCAGGATAGGCGTGGGTCGTAACCGACGCAATCTCTTCATAGTCGCCGGTATTTATGGTCGCTTGCGCCGCGACCCAGGATAGTCTTGTCGCAAGGGACGCCCTCAAATTCGGAACTCACTTAACACGATTCGCATCTCCCTAATCCCAACTGTTGACCTAAACGGGAAAGTAGTAGTAGTCGCGTCCGCGATCCGCTCTTTGGACTACGGCTTCATCAGCGTTTTCCTTGGCGTCTATCTCGACCTGCTCGAATTCACGCCTCTCCAGCTAGGGATCGTCCTCAGCGCGGTCATGGCCGGAGGCGCCCTCTCCAACATCGTCGCAAGTTGGAGAGGAGACACGATTGGAAGACGCCGAATGCTTGTCGGCATGGCCTTGCTCATGGGGCTGGGCGGCGTTCTCTTTCCCCTGACCGAGGAGGCGGCCCTCCTAGTAGCGGTCTCACTTATGGCAATGACCACATCAACGGGCGGTGACAGAACCGCCTTTCTGTCGCTTGACATGGCAATACTAGCCCAGTCCGGGTCTTCATCACAGCGCACGATGTTGTTCAGTTGGTACAACCTGCTGGGAAGACTAACGAAGGCGTTCGGTTCCTTGATGATAGCCGTGCCTGTCGCGCTTCAAGCTTGGCTTGGTATGGAGGAGGTGTCTTCCTACAAAGCAATGTTTCTTGTGTACTCCGTCGTTGCCTTCGCCGGTGTCGCGATATACTGGAGACTGACACCGACTGCCGAGTCGTTACCCTCCACGTCTCCCGAATCCGAACCTACTCCCGATATGCCACGCAGCGCCCGGACTATCATGGTCCAGCTGGCCGCGCTCTTCAGCCTGGATTCGCTTGGCGGAGGTTTCATGGTCCAAAGCTTCATGTCGTTCTTCTTCGCCAACCGATTCGACATGTCCTTGGAGGCGATAGCCGCCATATTTTTCGCCGGGCAGATTCTCAACGCCGTGTCCATAATGCTGGCCGTTCCCATAGCCCGCCGCATCGGGCTCATAACCACAATGGCGGCTTCCCAAGGACTCGCCAACTCCGTGATGATTCTCATGGCTCTAACCGGAAACTGGTTACTAGCGGTAGTGTTCTTCCTCGCAAGGGAGTTGATAAACGACATGGATATCCCTACGCGGCAGTCCTACTCCATGGCGATTGTTCCGTCGGAAGCGCGAACCGCGACGGCGAGCGTAACCAACTTGGGAAGGACGATGGCACAGGCTATCAGCCCCGCGCTGGCAGGAGTGGTAGCCCAGTCGACTACGCTTGGCATTCCGATAATCGTGGGCAGTCTCATCAAACTGGTTTACAACGGGGCTCTGTACGTAATGTTCAGGTCGGTCAGAGCGCCGGAGGAAAGTGGAGATTAAACGCCCGTGAGAGTACCGGCCTTACTTGACCGAATCGTACACCGAGTTGAACAGGAACTTGTAGGTGCCTCTCGCCTGCGCTCTGAAGTGCGGTCTGAACCCGAACAATATGACCTTACCCAGTCCAACCGGCGCTGACACCAGCGCTGAAAGACCCGCTATATGTTCCTGGCCGATGAGCAACCCGCTCAATAACGTTCCGTCTTCCGAAAAACGCGCTATCGTATCGCCCTTATCCACCTGGTATGCCGGGCCGTTCATGTACAGCGCCGCGGCGCTGGCCGGCATTCCAAACCCTATTGGATGGCTATTGTCAACATCTACCCTCAACAGGCTGCCGGGAGCGAAGAAGTCTGAATTCGGCAGTCTGGCGAGTGGATTGGTGACAGGTAATTTTAGATGATGAGAGAGCAACCGGCTTGCATCATCCCAGCCGATGATTGTTCCCCCGCGCTCCGCGAACCTCCACAGAGCTGAGATGCCTCTGTCTCCCAACCCACCTGAAAAGCGTGGCGCGTAGTGCGCGCTGCTGAATCCGCGGCGTAGCTGTCTGACCCTCTGATGTGGGATGATTATGCAGTCGAAACGGCTTTCCAGGGCAAGTTCCTTTATGTCGCTGTCCACGAGCGATGTGTACTCGAAGCCGTAGTCGTCGAACACATATCGGGTCCATCCTTCCTCGATACTCGGAACGTAACTCGCATATACGCCGATTCTTGGCGACCGCAGCAATCTAATCCCCGTTTCCGGCCTGGTCTCGACCGGTCGAATGCCGACTCTCAAATCCGTTGAAGAGAGGACTTCGCGAGAGGTATGGGACGCGGGCACCAACCAGGTTCCGGACTCCAACTCTTCTCTGCCAGCGTAGGTACGGGAGTAGGCTCGCAGCACGGGATGCCCACTGAACAAGAGTCGGTTGACGAGTGAGACCGAGGCGTTGGATGTTGCTTCTAATGCGTAGGCTGGCGCTTCAGCAATCATCGCTGGTCCTTGAGCCTTACTCCCGATAGTCGGCTTGTTTGACGGACCCGTTCTGACACTTACGGGTGTCTTCAACTCGTAACATTCCACTCCCATCGAAAGCGGCAAGCTGTGGGATGTTGCATCATAAGGCTGCTTGGGCGGACCGCCCGGATACTCGCGAATGTCCGGGTATGATTGTGTCTCAAGCATCGTTTGCGCGAAAGATCCGAAGGGTTGTCGAGTGAAGACCAGGTCGTCTCCTGCCTCGACTTCAAAGCCCTCATGGTTGAAAGACTCCTCTGCGCGGTGAATCCGGACTTCGGCAAACTCCAAAAGCTCCAAAAGTTCGTCGGCAGCGCTGGGGTCGTGCTGAGCCTTCGGTATCACGTATGCGTATGGATTGGACTGGTTGACTGACGCTCTCTTGAGGACGCCATAGCTGTTTCTGACCCACCAGCCCCGATTGTGGGCGGCATGGTCGAGACAAGCCATAGCAGCGGAGAGATTGTAATCAACGATGTCGCGGAGCTTCCAGACTCCACCTTTCCATGGAAGAGGGTGTTTCCATGACTTTGCTTTTGGCGTCTCGCCCCTGTCATCGCGCAGGGCGCCTGTGGGGATGTCAATGGGAGTTGCTATCTTTGCGCTGGCCGCCTCTGAAAGTATTCTCAGGCCTCCGTGGTAGTGGGGATATGAGCGGCTGGGGCTGTAGGAGTCATAGACCATGTTCATTGCGACTCCGGCTTTACCCTCGGAGACTAATTGGGCTGCCATATGCGCTCCGAGCGCCGCCATCTCGCTCTGTATGACCGGATCCACATTCGGGCCGATGGGATCGAGTAGGGGAGGGAGGATCATCCGCATTCCGTCCGCGCGAGTCTGATGGATGTCGTAGGTAATGTGAGGACGCCAAGCGTTGTGGATGTGCTCTACGACCAGTCTGGTCTCCTTCTGAGTGAACATAAACCAGTCGCGGTTGTTATCGTGTCCGGTGTACTTGTGGTACAAGTAGGGCGGGATGGATCCTTCGAAATGGGCGCCGAGCGAAGCGTCGTACCAGTCCTTGACGCGAACCAGTCCATCAGGGTTCATGCTGGGGACGAGGAGAAGTATTGTGTTGTCAAGAATCGCGCGGACTCTTTCCTCGTCAGAGGAGGTGAGTAAGTGAGCCAATTCCAGCGACATCTGGCTGCCGCCCACTTCGGTTGCATGAATGCTGCAAGTTACAGCGACAACGGTTCGCGCCCGGCGAATGGCGTATTCAGCCTCTCGTGAACTGAGCGATTCAGGGTCGGACAAGGACTGCTGGATTACTCTGTACTCATCTAGTCGCTCAATGTTATCTGCCGAACTTATGGCGCATAAGTAAAAAGGATAGTCCTCAGTTGATCTTCCAATCTCAGTTAGGACGAGCCTGTCGCTCTCCGTTTCAAGACGTTGGAAATAGCCGACCATTTCATCCCAACCGGCCAATTTCCTGTCGTCTCCCACCCTAAATCCGAGAAACTCCTCCGGTGAAGTGACTCGCTTCATCTATTGTCGCCTGCCCTTATGTGAAATCGTGTACAAATAACCCCCCTGCAATGTTAGTATGTTCTACCCACGGTATAGGATACATCATACTGGACATGAAATCGGACAGAGGAGACTGGCAATAGTATGACCAATCCAAGCAACACAATTCTTGTCGTAACACCACACCCTGATGACGCGGAAGGGGGGGCCGGCGGAACAATTGCCAAGTGGACACGCGAAGGCAAAAGGGTTGTCCTGGTGGTATGCACCAACGGAGACAAGGGAACAAGCGACCGGACACTAAGGCCGGAGAAACTGGCGGCAATCCGAGAGAATGAGCAGTTGGACGCTGCCGAAGCGCTGGGTATTGACGAGGTCGTATTCTTGAGATTCCCGGATCAAAACCTGGAGGATTGCCGTGAATTCAGGCTGGCGCTATGCCGGCAAATCAGGAAGCATCGTCCCGACCTCGTGGTCACTATTGACCCGGGCAGCAGATATATAAGGCACAGAGATCACTATATGACCGGACGAGTAACCCTGGACGCTGTGTTCCCTTACGCGCGGGACCACCTGGCATTTCCCGAATTGCTGGAAGAGGGACTTGAGCCTTTCAATACTCGGGAGGTCTGGCTGTTTCGCCCCTTGGAACCTGACACATTTGTGGATATAACCGAGACGTTCGTCACAAAAGTTGACGCTCTGTACTGCCATGCGAGTCAGATGGGCCGTCCGAGGGAGGAACGTGAGGCCTGGCTGCGAGAGAGGTCTGCTGAGACCGGAGAGCATATAGGGGGAGGATTAGCGGAACCGTTCAAGCGCATCGTCATATCGCGCTAGTCGGGTTCGGTTTCCTCGATAGTGGGCAGCTTGTCCGATCCCTTGAGCATGGTGAGCGCCTGCTTCTCCAGCTGACGGACGCGCTCTCGGGTCACACCGAGCTCCCTGCCCACTTCCTCGAGAGTTCTGGGCCGATCATCTATGAAACCAAATCTGAGCGCCAGGACCATTCTCAGGCGAGGAGGGATGTTCTCCAGCGCTTCGATCACATCCTCTCTAGTTAGCATTTTCATTGCTACTTCATACGGGGTCCTGCCGCTTGTGTCCTTGATGAAGTCCTCAAGCGTCGAATCTTCATCGCCCACGGGAGTGCCCAATGAGATTGTGTGCTGACGCTGTCGCATCAGGTTTTCGACCTGCTCGGTCGTCCATTCCAATTCCTCGGCGAGTTCCATCGGAGTAGGGTCTCGGTCTTTGTCCCTTATCAGTTTGCGTTCAGCGGTGTTGAGTTGTTGGAGCCTCTCGACCACGTGTACCGGGAGCCTGATCGTACGGCCCTGGTCAGCGAGCGCGCGGGTTACCGCCTGCCGAATCCACCACGTGGCGTAGGTACTGAATTTGAAGCCCCTGTGTGGGTCATACTTTTCGACCGCGCGCATTAGTCCCAAATTGCCTTCCTGAATCAAGTCCAAGAGTGGAAGGCCACGCCTGAGATACCGTCGAGCAACGCTCACGACCAGCCGCAGATTCGAGTTCGTGAGTCTTTCTGAGGCCGCTTCTCCACGAGCCTCGATGAGGCGCCACCAACGCTCGATTTCCGGGGTAAGTCCGTTGATGGAATCAGCGATGGTCTCCTCATCCAGTGACTCGTGATACAGCTGGGGTCCTAGGATTCGTTCCAGTTCGCTTACGACTCTAACCGGGATCAGGGCAGACACCTTGGACATATCGGTTATTCGGGGCGCGGATTCCTCAATTTCGATATCCAGTTGGTCCGCAATCGTCTGCTTGAGTTTTTCCGTGATCGGGCTGTCCAGGATGTCTCGCACGTCCTCTCTTGACAGGATCGCACTGGCAGGGGATTCCATGGCGAGTTCAAGCTCTGTCTGGTCGGCCAATGTTCTGAGAACCAGCAGGTTCCTGAACATTCTGTACAGTATCACGGCAGCGACGCTTGTGGTATCGGGCTCATGGTCGAATTCTTCAAGTAGTCGCGCCCGCGTCTCCTTCAGCAGGATCCAACGCTCTACATCGCGGCCCAGGGCCAACTCCTGTTGAGCGGTAAGGAGAGTGTGCTGACCGATAGCGCGAAGGTACTCTCTCACCGTGTCTGTCGGCTCGTCGCTCAGTTCCCGCTCATACGCCTTCAGCAGAGCCATGGACTCTTCCGAGTCTTGGGAGACGTGGTCGTAGGACTGCCTCGCCAGGGGATCCTGGTTCGATCCTTCAAACTCTGCGCTCTGGTTGTCCCAGAGATGTCTTTCTTGCGTCATCAGCCTACTTTCTTAGCTAAGAGGACGGTATTTTACCACATTACGTATTATACCCCAATTCTGGTTCAGGCGACGGTTAGACACTTATCGTGACAATTCCAATCGTTGACTATTTGCTACGGGATGTCAAAATAGAAGAACGGCGTCTGCCGGTGACACTAGGGCCTTTGCAAAGTCGGCGGACGATGTGACATATATTATGGTTTATAGATACGCAGGAAAGTACTGGGCGTTAACTGG
>JAAXHY010000511.1 GCA_012270665.1 Dehalococcoidia bacterium | reverse complement strand
GACCCTGGGTTCGAACCCATAGAGGTGCCTGACGACCTTCTCGCCAAATCGCTTACCCAGCGAATGGAAACTCCCGAGTCCTACGTGTTCGACCCGGACGACTTCTACGAACTAGACCTTGACGACTTCTACTACTGCATGTGCGGCTACTGCGAGGAGTGCGATGAGCTCGACTACTTCTTCGAGTCCATGCGAGAACTCGAAGAGGAAACCGATCCCCTCTACGAAGATCCCTGACCGCGACAAAGATTACTGACAACCGAATAACTCTGAGAGTCCACGCGCCCCGGTCCGGAAGCGTCAGATTTCTGGTGGGTGTCCGTCATAGTATGTCCTTTGTACCCCTTCGTGTCCTTCGTGGATAGAACCGGACGCGCCGCTGCCTACCACTTGCGATGTTTGACCTCGACAACCTCATTCTGTATATTGGAGTGGATTGAATGCGAGCGTTCACTTACTTATTGAACGCAGTTTTGAAAATGAACCAGACATATCCATAAATCCCCGAAAGGGAGAGGAGAAAATATGTTGTGCCACACTAAGTCAAAATCGTTCCTCCTTGTCGCCGCGCTGCTGTCAATAGCCCTAGTCGCGGCGATTGGCTGTACCGCGGAACCAGAAGTGGTCGAGAAGGTCGTTGAGGTTGAAAAGGTCGTCGAAGTCGAGAAGGTTGTCGAAGTCGAAAAGCCCGTAGAGGTCGTTAAGGAAGTAGAAGTCGAGAAAGAGGTTGTCAAGGAAGTTGAGGTGGTGAAGGAAGTCGAGGTAATGGTGACCGCCGTTCCCGACATGATGGGCGACGAACCCGCATATGGCGGCACGATAAGACTCGGCGTCATTGACCAGGGAACCCTCGACCCGATGCTGGCGGGACTGTCCGCGGGCCAAGCCCCATACGGAGAGCTTGCCTACGATAACGTGGTGATGTACTGGTGGAATGGAGACGTCACCCCATGGGCCGTCGAATCATGGTCCTCCGCGGAAGACCTGTCCCAGTACACCTTCAACGTGCGCGAGGGAATCAAGTTCCACAGCGGCGACCCTCTTACGTCCGCCGACATCAAGTACACGCTGGACCGCATCAGGGCCGAAGACTCCGCTTCGCCCCTCAAGGGCCAGATTTCCTACATAGACACGATTGACACCCCGGACGCCAACACCGTCGTCCTCAATCTGGGCGCGCCCAACGCCTTCCTGCTAGGCGACATGACCGACTACCACGCGCGCATAGTCCCCGACGGCATCGAGGGCGAGACTCTCACGAACGAAGAACACGGCTCCGGCCCATATACGCTGTCGTCGCACAATCCCACCGAACGCAGCGTGTTCGACAAGTACCCCGACTACTGGCGCGAGGGCAGGCCCTACGCGGACCAGATCATCTTCTTCTATATGCCTGAGCAGCTTACGCGCATCGAGGCGCTCAAGACCGGCGCGATAGACGTGGCCTACACGCCGCCTCTCGCCTTCCTGGGTTCGCTCGCTGGCAATCCGGACATTCGGATCGCTGAGACTCCCTCCGCCGGCGTAGTAGTGATAGACATGCACACCAGCTACTCACACCTCCAGGGCGACACGGACAATTGGGCGAAGTTCCAGGACATTCAAGACCCCATATTCGCCGACAAGAATCTGCGAAAGGCCATGCAGTACGCCGTTGACCGTGACTTCATCGTCCAGGCCGCCCAGTTCGGGCGCGGCTCGCCCGCCAACGACCATCCCGTCGGCATCAACGACCAGTACTACTGGGACGAACAGCCCATCATCGAACAGGACATAGCCAAGGCCAAGGAATATCTCGCCGCGGCCGGATACCCCGACGGCATTGACTTGGTGCTGAACACCGCGGACATCGGATTCATGCAGGAAGCCGCGCTCGCCTTCCAGCAGTCGGTGGCCGACGCGGGCATCAACGTGCAGGTCGAAACCCACGACGCCGGACCTTACTGGGAGGCGCAGTGGATGGACCCGTGCTGTCCCTTCGTAACCAGCAACTGGGGCGGCAGGCCCGCCAACGCCGCGATTGACGTCCAACTCAGGGGCAGCACCGTCTGGAACGAATCGTTCTACAACAACCCGCGCCTTGACGAACTGCTCGACCTAGCCGCGTCATCGCCTGACTTCGAGGAACGCAAGGCGTACTTCCAGGAAATGCAGGAGATACTGATAGAGGACGTTCCAGTTCTCTACCTGGCCTACTCGCCGGTCATAATCGCTCACCGCGCCAATATCGGCGGCGTTCAGGCGCACTCCGCGCTCGCTCACTTCCTGATGGAAGAGATGTGGGTCAAGAACTAGCCTTAGACCACGCGGCGGGAGCCGAATGTTCCCGCCGCGCGTCTCCCTAATCCATAGACCAATCCCCGCGTCCGCGTTTGGGCGTGACTGTGAAGAAATATGGCAAGATTCCTGATAGTCAGAATAACCCTCATAGTGGTGACCCTGCTCGCGGTCTCGATTGCCATCTTCTCCCTGATAGAGTTCGCGCCCGGGGACGCCGCCGCGATCATACTAGGACAGGGCGCGACCCCGGACAACCTCAAGGCGCTGCGCGAACGAATGGGACTGGACAAGCCGCCTCACGTTCGATACCTGGACTGGATTAGCGGCGCGGTACGGGGCGATCTCGGCAATACGGCGTCCGGGGCTGAAATCTCCAGCATCGTCGGCGGGCGTCTGTTCAACTCCGCGCTGCTGGCAGTCGGCGCTTTCCTCATAGCGGTTCCGCTTGGATTGGTGACCGGGATTCTGGTGGGCGCGAATTCGGATACCCTGCTGGACCGCGCCCTTACGCTGGGAGGACTATTGACTATCTCCCTGCCGGAGTTCGTTACCGGCGTCGTCCTAGTACTGATACTCTCCTCTACACTCGGATGGCTGCCTTCGTCGAGCATAATGATGCCCGGAGAAACCATTCTGGGCAATCCACAAGTGCTGATAATGCCCATACTGACCGTCACCGGGGCGCTGTTCGCCTACATATTCAGAATGGCGCGCGCCAACGTCATAGAGGTGATGGGAAGCAACTATGTCCGCACGGCTATCCTCAAGGGCCTGCCCATGCGGACGGTTATCATAAGACATGTTCTGCCAAACGCCTTGCTGCCCACCATAACGGTCATAGCGAACAACGTCGGGTGGCTGTTCGGCGGTCTTATCATCGTCGAGAACCTCTTCGCATATCCGGGCATGGGAAGCCTGCTGATACAAGCGATAAACGCGCGCGACATACGCCTGCTGCAAAGTACCGCCATGATAATCGCCGCCGTCTATGCCTTCAGCAACCTTGCCGCCGACCTTGCCTACGGCGCCCTCAATCCCAGGGTGAGGTTGTCCTGATGGCAGTCCGAGATTCCACGATCCAGTCCGAAAGCGTCAGTCGGCCCTCCGCGCTGTCAAGATTTGCGAGTGCGATCTCAAGCGCGCTCTCCCTGATTCTACGCACCTGGACCGGGCGAATCGCGTTCGCCATTGTCACGTTCCACATCTTGGTAGCGATAATAGGCCCCTGGATTACTCCCTACCCGCCCACCGAGTACCACCTGCCGGATCGCTTCAGTCCTCCGTCTCTCTCTTCCGGGTACTTGCTCGGCACCGACGACAAGGGCAGAGACATCCTCAGCCGGGTACTGGCCGGATCCCGCTCGATAGTGTGGATAGCCACGATTGGCACTATCTTCGGGGTCACGCTCGGCACGATAGTCGGCGTCACCAGCGGATACTTTGGCGGCAAAGTTGACCAGACCATAATGAGATTCGTGGACTGGTTCCTGGCCATACCCTCCCTTCTGCTCGCGATCCTGATAATAAACCTGAGCAGACAGAGTTTTAGCGGCATAGACGAATCCTGGCTGGTCATCCTCACCATCGGCATATCGTTCATGCCCAACAACAGCCGTGTCATACGGAGCGCCGCTCTCGCCATCAAGCCGCTGGAATTCGTCCAGAGCGCGCGTCTCAGGGGCGAGCCGACCATCTACATCATGTTCAGGGAGATCTTGCCAAACGTGCTTCCCGTCGTCGCGGTGGAGGCGGCGATACGACTCAGTTTCGCGCTCCTGCTAACGGCGGGACTGGGCTTCCTGGGACTCGGCGTTCAGCCGCCCTCTTCGGACTGGGGCCTCATGGTCAGCGAGAATTTCCGCCATGTAGGAATCGTCCCGGTAGCCGCGCTTGCGCCCGGCGTCGCCATGGCGTCCCTCGTCGTCGGTATAAACCTGCTCGCTGACGGAATACGACAGGCACAGAATCTACCCGAGACCGGAGAGTGACCATGAACAACTCCGACAATTCGGACGCCCCGCTTATTCAGCTAGAGAACCTGGCCGTTACCTTCCACACGCCGCGTGGCGCGTTCCGCGCGGTGCGAGACGCATCGCTCGAAATCTCGCGCGGTGAGACGCTCGGCCTGGTCGGCGAGTCCGGCTGCGGAAAGTCAACCGTCGCCTTCGCCATGATGAACTACCTTCCCGACACCGCTCAGGTGGACGGCTCCATTCGGTTCGAGGGCATGGACATCTCCGAATTTGGCGACTCTGAACTGCGCGAACTCAGGGGCAACAGGATCGCGATGGTCTATCAGGATCCTCTTACGTCCCTGAACCCATCCATGAGGGTGGGGCCCCAGATTGAAGAAGTCCTGAAACTTCACCTCGACCTGGACACCGAAGCCGCGCGCCAGCGCTCTGTCGAACTCTTCGAAAGCGTAGGTCTCGCCGACCCCGAACGCATAGGCAGACGCTACCCCCACCAGCTCAGCGGCGGTATGCAGCAGCGTGTGGTCATAGCCATGGCGCTCGCCTGCGACCCACACCTGCTTATCATGGACGAGCCTACCACCGGCCTCGACGTCACCACCGAGGCCACCATACTCGACCTCATCGTCGAGCTGAAAGACAGGGTCAACGCCGGCATCCTGTTCGTGAGCCACAACCTGGGCGTCATAGCCAGGGTGGCGGACAGGGTCGCGGTCATGTACGCGGGCGAAATAGTGGAAGAGGCTCCTGTCCGGGAACTCTTCAATAATCCCAGCCACCCCTACACCGCCGGACTGCTCTCCTGTGTCCCGCAGCCCCCCGGAGACGACGGCATAGAGCGGCAATTGAGAAGCATTCCCGGTTCCGTTTTCGACGCGCAGCTGGAACAGGCAAGTTCATGCCTCTTCGTTACCCGCTGTCCGCTCGCCACAGAGAAGTGTTCCAACTCCGTTCCACCTCTGGCCGGCGTATCTGACGACCACATTTCCAAGTGCTTCTCCCACACCGAGGTAAACGACGGAATATGGGGCGATCTGATGGAACGAGTCGCCAAGCCGGCGCCGGAAGAAGCTACCCCCGCGCTCTACGCGGAAGACCTCCGCAAGTTCTACGGCGGCGGACGCAGGAAGTATATCCTGTTCGGGCCTCCGGTCAGGCCCCCGGTCAGGGCGCTCGTTGACGTGGATATGCGCGTTGACGGCGGGCGCACTCTCGGTATCGTCGGGGAGAGCGGCTCAGGCAAGAGCACCGCGGCCCGCGCCATAGTTGGCCTGGAAGCCAGGGACGGCGGTGAACTACAATTGCGTGGCCAGGCGCTCGAAGGCGACGTGGAGAACCGCACTTCCGATCAGCGCTCTGCGATGCGAATGGTCTTCCAGAACCCGACAGCTTCCCTCAACCCCAAGTTGCCCATAAAACACGCGATCAATCGCGCCCTCAGAAAGTTCGCGGGCGTCAGGCGCAGCCAGATACGCGAGCGTGCCGAAGAGCTCATGAACGCTGTCGGTCTCGATCCGCTATACTTAGACAGGCTGCCATCCGAACTGAGCGGCGGCCAGCAGCAGCGGGTCGCTCTGGCCAGCGCGTTCGCGGCCAATCCAGACCTTGTGGTCGCGGACGAGGCCGTGTCCGCTCTCGATGTTTCAGTCCAGGCGCAGGTTCTCAACCTTCTCGAACAGCGCCAGCGGGAGACCGGTAACGCATACGTCTTCATAACACACGACCTGGGCGTGGTGCGCTACGTCTCGGACGATATTCTCGTGCTGTACGCGGGCCACGTCGCCGAGTA
>JAAXHY010000011.1 GCA_012270665.1 Dehalococcoidia bacterium | reverse complement strand
TCCAGAGTCGCCCAGAGTTTTCCCAGCGTTGAAGCTACGAAATGATTCTCTCGTCATCTGTCGGCCTGTATCATAAATAATAATTTATATCTATGTTCTGATTTCACATCATGATTGTAGCATAGAATGAAGTAGCAATGTAGTGGCAGGCGAAACCATGAGTGGCTTTGAAAAGCCTTGATGGAGAAACGAGGCCTTATGGTTGTCGGTGATCAGTTCTCAGAGTGTGTCGTTGCGTGGGTGAATGGAGGGCGCATATAATCGCGTTCACTGAAATGGCGAGGCGAGGCTTGCAGGAGGTACATGATGGCGGACTCAGAGGACTTTCTGGTGGCTTCAAACCTTCACAAGGCGTTCGGGCACATAGTGGCGGTGGATGACGTGTCGTTTTCTATACGTCGCAAGGAGATATTCGGGCTGCTGGGGCCGAACGGGGCGGGCAAGACGACGACGATCCGGATGCTTTCGACGGTTCTGAATCCGGACGAGGGGGACGTAACGATAGGCGGGCACTCGGTGGCGCGGGAGAGCGACCGGGTGCGGGAGATAATCGGGGTGTGTCCACAGGATCTCGCGCTGTACCCGGAGCTTTCGGCGCGGGACAACCTGGTGTTCTTCGGGCGGATGGCGGGTCTGAGCAGGAGTGAGGCGTCGGAGGCGTCGGGCGAGAACCTGGAGCGGGTGGGCCTGGAGGACCGAGCGAAGGACAAGGTGGACAAGTTCTCGGGTGGAATGAAGCGGCGGGTGAATATCGCTATCGCGCTGATGAGCCGTCCGCAGCTACTGTTTCTGGACGAGCCGACGGTTGGGATTGATCCGCAGTCGCGCTATCACATCTTCGAGACGGTGGAGACGCTGCGGGACGAGGGTATGACGGTTCTCTATACGACACACTACATGGAGGAGGCGGACCGGCTGTGTGACCGGCTGGGGATCATGGACAACGGCAGGGTCATCAGGCTGGGGAGTCCGCATGAGCTGAAGTCGGAGATCGGGGATCCGGGGGAGGTGTCGCTGGAGAGCGTGTTCCTGGAGTTGACGGGGCGGGGTTTGCGGGACTGAGGGGAGCGTCTGAAGCAGGATTTACGGGATGTTTGGGATGTTAGTTGCTGTATGTTTTCTCACAGAGCGGCCACATAGGGACGACTGCGATGACCAACGTGGATATTGACCGGAGCCACGAGAGCATTATCAACGATACGCTTGCGCGTGTGCTGCGTGAACGGATTGGCTTGGACGCAGTGGCAGAGACACTCCATGATGGCGCTCGGCCGGATATCGTCGTGCGGTTGGAAGGTCGGGTGGTGGTTATCGAGACAGAGTTGGAGCCGGCGCTTACGGTGGAGGCGGACGCGCTGTCGCGGCTCGGCATGGAAATTGGCGGTTGGACAATCCAGAACGTGTTCGCGGTGAGCGTTCCGGAGCAGATAAGGTTGACGAGCCAGCAGTATCTTTACGAACGTATGGAGTCGGTGGCGCTGAGGTGGCAGGAGTGGCGTTCTGACGGGACGGCGGGGCCGAAACTCGGTGGAAACGCCGTGGAGCTTGGGCAGGCAGTGGAGGCGGCATATCCACCGACTGGGGACCTCGATGCCGCGGTAGAAGTCCTAGACAAGGGTGTGAGGCTAGCCGGATCCCGGCTGTACCAGTCTCCGGGAACGGTTGCGAGGGTATCGAAGATTTTCGGAGCGGAGCCGGGCGACGAAGTAGCGAATATGGCCGCGCTGGTCATTACGAACGCGATGGTCTTCCAGGACAGGCTGGCGAGCAACGATGTGTATTACCAGCCCGTAAGCGCGGCATTGAAGGACGGGAGTTTCTCCAGAATATCGCTGCTGCAGGCGTGGGACAGCATACTGAATGTTGACTACTATCCCATATTCAGCATGGCGCGTGACGTGGTCGCGGAGCTTTCGGAAGTAGAAGCTGTCAGTGTATTGGATGAATGCGCGCGCACCGCTTCCGAATTGCTGGGCATGGGCTCGGTCGGGCGGCACGACGTGGCTGGGAGAATCTTCAATAAGCTGGTGTCGGACAGAAAACTGCTAGCGGCGTACTACACAAGCATCCCAGCATCTATCCTGCTGGCCGGGCTCGCCCTTTCACCCACGAGATGGCCGGGCGTTGATTGGGGCGATGTGGAAGCGTTGGCAGACCTGCGGGTGGTTGATCCAGCCTGCGGCACCGGGACGCTGCTGATGGCGGCGTACAGGCAGATTGCGCAGAATTACACTGCCGAGCCGGGTGACAGAGACCTTCCGCAACTGCACAAGACGTTGGTTGAGAATGTGGTCATGGGGGCGGATGTGGTGCAGTCGGCAATCCACATGACGGCGGCCACACTTGCGGCCATGTCCCCATTCGTCCGATTCGAGCAGATGCAGCTTCACACGCTGAGGCTGGGAGTGAGGTCTGAGGGCGACGCGCTTCTCGGCTCTCTGGACTGGCTGAAGGCCCCTGAGATTCAGTCCTCGTTCTCCGCCACCCAGGAGCAGATCGGGGCGGTGAGTGGTACAGGGGGGCTGGTTCCTCTTCCAAGCGCGGACCTGGTGATAAGCAACCCGCCGTACACAAGACGAGGGAGCGATGGCGGGAAAGAGGAGGCGATTGCGCGTGTATTCCAACTGCCGGAGGGAGACGAGGAGTCGGCGAAAGCGATTGCGTCTCACACATCGGCGCTGCTGAGAGGCACGCCCGCGAACCAGATGGCGGGGCACGCTTCGTCTTTCACGGTTCTGGCGGACCGTCTGGTGAAGCGGGGCGGGCGGATCGCGCTGGTACTGCCGGTGACCGCGCTGAGCGGGGAGTCGTGGCGTGGAATCAGGGATGCGCTCGCCTCGCGGTATGAGGTGGAGTTCGTCGTCTCGTCTCACGACCCGGATATGCGCTCGATGTCCTACGACACGGGCATAGCGGAGACGCTGATAGTGGCGCGACGGCTGAACGAGGAAGAGATTCCGACCAAGCGGGGCAGATTCGTCAACCTGTGGCGCGCGGCGCGCAGCGAGACGGACGCGCTCGCGCTTGTGAGCGCGATCAACTCTGTCGCTTCACGGCCAACGCTGAGTTCGGACGGGCCGCCAGTGGGCGGCAGTCCGCTGATGGTGGGCGGCGAGCAGTGGGGTGAAGTAATCGAGGGTCCGGTCGGGGAATCGGCGTGGAAGGCCGCCCGCTGGAAGCGCTCTCTCATCGGGCAGTTCGCCGCAGCCGTGGAACGGGGCGAATTGTGGACGGAGGACGGGACGGGGCTTGCGGGGCAAATTCCGATTGCGGCGATGGCAGAAGTGTGCAACGTGGGACCGCAGCATCGCAGAATCCGTGGTTCGCTTGGAGTATTCGAAGGCTATCATGGATACAACGAGCAGGCTCAATTCCCTGCGCTCTGGAGTCTGAACTCTGAAATCCATCAGGGGATGATTTCAGAACCTAACGCTTGGCTCGCACCGAAAGTCGATAAAGACTATGTGCCGATTTGGGAGCAGTCCGGCACTCTTCAGCTAACCTGTGACGTTCGGTACAACGCACAGCGGATAATGACTACGAGAACCAGTACCCGCGCCTTAGGAGTTTCGTCGTGGCATTCCCTAATCGTTCACGACGATGATCTGATAATCAGGACGTATAGAGAAATAGCCCTAGCGGTCTGGTGTAATTCAACTCTCGGTTTGTTGCTTCACGCTAATCATGCAAATCGTACACAGGAGGGTAGAGGGAGAGGCAATAGGGGAATGCTGGAGAAGATGCCTACGCTAGATGTACGAGAACTGGCACCGTGGCAGTTGGAGGCGGCGCAGGATATCTGGCGAGACTTCGAGTTGCGCAAGTTCAAGTCGTTCCACCAGTGCGCGGTTGATCCAGCTCGCATCGAGCTGGATGAGCGGATAGCGCGGGATATGTTGGGGCTTGGGGAGGATGCGGTGGCGGCGGTGGCGAGACTGCGGACGCTGTTGGCGTCGGACCCGTCCATACACGGGTCGAAGAAGGCGGAGTTGGGGTGAGGGGATTTTTATCGCTTGGACAAACTATTGTTCTTAAATCTGCTATAATGGACACTCAACATAGATTCAGAATGGTTAGGCGTCTTTCGCAAGCTGATTCTTGAGAGACGTAGATGTGGGAATGAATATAAAGTGACTCCAAACCTTCAGATGGAACAATTTTCAATAGCATACATAAGGGCAGTTGCGGCGCAGGCCGGATTTAGGATAGGTGCAGTATATCCAGATTTGGACAGCATGGATGGGATATTCATAGGTGACTCCGGTAGGCGTCCAAGGGTTGAGTTTCAGCTGAAGGCCACGTCACGAGACATCTTGCGGGATGGAGTCTTGCACTTTCCACTGCCGATGAATAATTATGACGATCTTCGAATTGAAGAACCGAGGATACCACGGATTCTGATAGTTGTTCGGATGCCCGGAGAAGTAGAGGACTGGGTGTCTCAATCAGATGAGGAACTTTGTATGAGGCGCTGTGCATACTGGCTCTCTCTCAGGAGCAGTCCGTCGGTCCCGAACACTTCCAGTGTCACGGTTCACATCCCATTGACGAATATGTTCAACAAGGAACAGCTTGCGGATTTGATGGACAAGGCTGAGAGGGGAATACTATGAAAGTAGAAATACATGACCGCGAGGCTTTGGAGTCTCTGTCGCTTGTTAGTCTGCTGTCCTATCTCAAGTCCCACGAATGGATTGATGACGGCCCGTGGGGTAGAGGACTTGCGAATCTGTATCTCAAGGAACATAGCGGAAAGACTTACGACATAATTGTTCCTATCAGGGACACATTACCCGATTATGCGCAGGCGATGTCTGAGGCCGTCGAGGCTATCGCGGCAGTGGAGGAACGCTCAGAACTGGACGTATTCTACGAATTGGCAGGCACAGGGGGGGACGTGATTCGTATGCGCGCCCCGAGCGGGGTTGCCAGAGGGCCACTTTCGCTGCGTCAGAGCGCTGATATGCTTCACGACGCCTACCGTATGCTGGCTTCCGCGGCTCGGGCGGCTGAGAAGCCGAGGGCGGCCTATCGGAGCAGGCCAAGCGCCCAGGTTTCTGAGTACTTGGACAGCGTTCAGCCGCTGCCGAGTTACTACGAAGGCCACACGCTGACATTGCACTCCCCTGTGCCGGCCGGAATTGGGCAGACAGACTTCGGCGATGACTACCTTCCTCCGTTTCCGCGTCGCGCTACTCACAAACTCGCAGTGGCGTTGACACACGCGAGCTCGGCGATTGATAAAGCGCTTATTGGCGATACTCTGGAGCCATTCGAGCGCTCTGTGGAACATGGAGTGAGCGCCAACCTGTGCGATTCGGTGGCGGCTCTGGCTAAGAGAGGGCGCGGTGTCGAGATATGTCTGTCCTGGGCAGAGGTTCGCCCGTCGAATGTCGAGGATTCG
The DNA here is from genome assembly GCA_012270665.1 of Dehalococcoidia bacterium. The sequence continues at coordinate 3,741 of JAAXHY010000011.1, read as the reverse complement.
AAGTTTAAGTTTTCGGATAAGTCCGCCGATGTCCTGACTGAGGCCGCAAAATCATTCCGACGCAATGAGCCGTCTTTCGATGAGCATATCATCGCGCATATCATACACTTGGACAGGTGGCCTGATGAGTTCGACGGGAGGGCGGTTCTGTCGTCTATGCAAGAGGGACGGCTTGTGCGTATAAGGGCAGAGTTCGAGCAGTCGGTTTACGACAGGGTTATACAGGCGTTCCAAGAGCAACGGGCTATTGGTTTGGATGGTGACGTTCACGCCGTCGGCAATGCATATGAGCTTCGCAACCCGCGTAACCTGACGCTGATGGCGAACTAAGCTGTATCCCTTGCTCAGGCCGTTGTACATAGCGTTTTTGGACCTCAAGCGGTTTCTGCTGAATCCAGGGGAGCTGGCTTTCAGCATTGCGCTGCCGATTGCGCTGTTCGCGCTGATGTACGGGGCGTTCGGAGGCGGGGACGCGAGTTTTCACGCTACGGCGCACGTGGTTAATCTGGACTCGGGGGAGTACGGTCGGAGGCTCATCGAGAGTCTGGACGGGATGGATGAGATCAGCGTGCGTGAGAGGACGATGGAGGACGCGGACGGCGCGTTGGAGCGGTCGGCTATTCTGACAGCGGTTGTGATTCCGGCTGGCTTCTCGGAGGCGCTGGAGGCTGGGGAGCCGACGCACATCCTGTTCAAGCAGAGGGGGCACGGCGGCGAGACGGGGCAGATCGTGGCGAGCATCGTTTCCGGCGTAGCGCTGGAGATGGGTGGGGAGATACAGTCGAGGCGGATGGTGTATGAGATCCTCGCCGGCGCGAGTATGACGAAGGGTGAAATAGACGCGGCGTTCGACCGGCGACTGGCGGATTCGCGTCGCGATCCAGCGGTGGGAGTGGAGGTACGCGGACTGGGCGATGCGGAGGAGGCGAATCTTCTGAACAGGCTGATGCCCGGGGTAACGGTGATGTTCCTTATGTTCGCGGTGACGATGGGCGCGCAAACGCTGGTGGAGGAGCGGCGAATCGGGACGCTGGAACGGCTGATGACAACGAGGCTGGGTATCAACCAGTTGTTCGCCGGTAAGTTCCTGTCCGGGACGCTGAGGGCTACGTTCCAAGCGGTTATACTGCTCGCGCTGGGGTTCGCGGCGCTGAGGGTTGGAGACGCCTTGGACTTCGCTCAGTTGGTCGTGTTCTCGATACTGGTCGCGGCGGCTGTGAGCGCGGTGGGACTGGTTATCGGGGCGGCGGCGCGGACGCGGGACCAAGCGATATGGGCGGCGGTGTTCTTCACGATGTTCATGACGATATTCGGCGGGACATTCTTCGTGGTGGCGGATGGGCCGCTGGCGGTGATAGCCAGGTTCACTATCAACCACTATGCCATAGAGGCGATGGAGGAGATGCTATCGTCGGGCGCGGGCCTGTCTGAGGAGGTCGTTGGGCTGGGGGTCATGGTCGGCGTTACGGTGGTCGGACTAGTCGTGGCGCGAATGCTGTTCAGGGCGTCGGAAGGGGGGCGCTAGGTGAGAGTGGTACTGCGTCAGGCGACGCTGATAGCGGTGAAGGATACTAAGATATTCTTCAAGGACAGGTTCGCAGTGGGGTTCGCATTCCTGTTCCCATTCCTGTTCGTGATAGGGTTTTCGCTCGCGCTGCGAGGACAGGGGCCGGAGGACGAACCCCTGCAACTGGTTCTCACTATACAGGAAGGCGCAGACGGCATCGGCGCGCAACTCGTCCAGGGGTTGGCAGGTGAGGATGGCACGGGCGATATAACCATAATGGCGTATGACGAGGCGCTCGCCGCCACGGAAAGCGGCGAACTCGCGGGGTTCGTGTCATTTCCCCACGGATTCAGCCAGAGTTTGATGAGTGGGGTCCCGACAACGCTGGATGTTGTGGTCGGAGACGCTTCCCCCGAGACACAGGCGGCTTTGTACGGGTTCGCGCGGTCGGTGGCGACTCAGTTGTCGCAGGGCACCGTGGCATTCGGCTTGATTGGACAGCTATCGGGCATGGGACAGACCGGCATCCAGTTTCCGATGGTCGAGCAGGATGACTTTCTACCGCTGATAGGGTTCGAGGTGGAGCGTGTGGGAGACATAGAGCCGTTCCAGCCGTCGAACTTCACGCTGTCTGCGTACCTGACGATGTTCGTGTTCTTCACGGCTGCGATGAGCGCAGAGGCGATAGCGCGCGAAAGACAGTCGCACACGCTGGAGAGGCTGGTGTCGAACGGTACGCGGCGGGAGTCGGTTATCGTGGGCAAGTTCGTTGGGACGGCGTTCCGAGGGATAGCGCAGCTTGGGGTGATGTGGGTCGTGGGAATAGTGGCGTTCGGGATAGACCTGGGGGCATCGCCCGCCGCGGTGATCATCATCTCGATGCTGATGGCGCTGGCGTCGGCGACGTTCGGGGTGATGCTGGCAAGTTTCGCTACGAACGTGCAGGCGGCATCGGCGCTGGGGCCGCTGACCGCGCTGGTTCTGGCTCCGATAGGCGGATGCTGGTGGCCGCTGTTCATAACTCCGCAGTGGATGCAGTCGCTTGCGAAGCTGACGCCTCACGGGTGGGCGAATGGCGGCTTCAACAAGCTGATGCTGTTCGGCGCGGAGTTCGGGGACGTTACGCAGGAGATGGTCGCGCTGGCAGGGTTTGGGGTGGTGTTCATGGCGGTCGCGCTGTGGCGGTTCAGGATGTCGTCGTCGGCGAGCTAGACGAGAAACCGATCTGGCGCGAGAGCGCGGTTGGGGAAGTCTCGGAGCAGTCGTGAATCTGAGGTTATGAGCGGGGCGCTCAGGTGGTTGGCTAGGGCGACGAATTCGCAGTCGTAGGCGGAGCAGGTGGACTGGGAGACGAGGCTGAGGACGGCAGTGGAGTTGACCCAGTGGTCGCCTCTGTCTAGCATAAACCCCTCCGCCTCGTCCATTGTGTCCAATGCGTGTTCGTATGTCATAAGTTCGGCCCGCATGTGTGACGCCAGCGTATTTCTGAATTCAGACCGCCACAAAGCCGGAGCGTGCCATTCCGGGTCTTTGTAGAACACCTGATAAGCTGTTGTCGTCCACTCGCTTCTTATGCTCAAGTGAACTATGAGATTGGTATCGGCAACAATCACGGTCGTCCTTCTCGTTTCGCTCGCGTTATCTGCTCATCGGTAATGTACACATCAGGATAGCGATCCATAAGTTCTCTGAATCCCTTGAGCCTATCTTCAATTGATTGCCTTGCGGAGTCAGGTTCCTGGTCTGACTCACTTTTCATACCATAAGAGACGTCGTGTTTTGATCTGGTTACTTCTTCTTCCGTTACCCAAAATCCCTTTTCCGCCATATTGCGCCTGTTCTTGCGAATACTCTCCATAGGTTCTTCCTGTTCGCGCTCGTTCAGCGGGAAGGAAGTGGCCAGAATGCGTCGTATGGCTTCGTCTTCAACAGAAAGGCCGCGCTCCAGGGCACTTCGTTCTAATTTTTCTAGCAGGTCGTCGGATATGTTGCGTATGATGAGGGTTGCCATTGTTCGGCTCCTAGGACTGCATCATTTGCTGGGCGGTGACGCCTATTTCGCCGGGGGCGGGGATGATGGATACTCCGGCGGCGGCGAGGGCTTTGACCTTCTCGCTGGCGCGGCCCGCGCTTCCGGTTATGATGGCTCCGGCGTGTCCCATGCGCTTGCCCGGAGGAGCGCTCTGACCGACTATCAGCGCGGCGACGGGCTTGGTGAATTCGTCGCTGCCAAT
>JAAXHY010000134.1 GCA_012270665.1 Dehalococcoidia bacterium | reverse complement strand
TAGGTGTCGGCGAGCTCGTTGGCTATCCACATGGCGATCACTACGACCAGCGCCGGGACGACCGTGCTGACCATGCCGAGACCCAGACCGCTGATGATGACGGTCGCGGGCCCCGTCTCGGCCTGTTCTGAGATATTGCGAGTGAACCTGTATTCGTAGCTGGTATAGACCTCAGAGGAGGTGCCGATTATCTGTCCGGCTATCAGTCCTGTGAGCACTACCCAGAATAGCTTGAAGTCCATGTCGAGGGCGTATAGAGCGGCGGCGGTCCCAAGGAGAACCAGGATGCCGGCTCCGAATATGCCGAACCTGAGCGACCAGAGCAGCGAACCCATCGTGGCGCCGTCTTTTGTACGGACGAGGAATGTTCCGATGATGGAAGCGAACACCCCGATGCCTGCTATGAGAAGGGGGAGGACGAGCAGGTCGGAGTCGAATGGCAGGGAATCGGCGTTGGCGATTCCGAGCGCGGCGGCTCCGACCGCGGCGAGCGCTATCGTGGCGATGATCGAGCCGGTGTAGCTCTCGAAGAGGTCGGCGCCCATTCCTGCGACGTCGCCAACGTTGTCGCCAACGTTGTCGGCAACCGTGGCGGGATTGCGGGGGTCGTCCTCGTCCATGCCCTGCTCGACTTTGCCTACCAAGTCAGCGCCGACGTCGGCGGCCTTGGTGTATATGCCTCCGCCGACCCTGGCGAAGAGGGCTATGGAGGACGCGCCGAACCCGAACCCCGCGACTACCCTGATGTCCTGGAAGATGAGGTACATGACCGTGAGGCCGATGAGGCCGATGCCCACGACGCTGACGCCCATGACCGTGCCGGAGTTGAAGGCGAGCCTGAGCGCGGGGTTGAGTCCCTGCTGGGCTTGGACAGTCGTGCGTGTATTGGCCCGCACTGCTATGCTCATGCCAATGTATCCGGCGAGCCCCGATCCTATCGCGCCGACCAGATATGAGACCGCGGTGCCCGGGATGCCGCTGGCGCTGCCCTCTATCCGGTTGAGTATGTCGAAGTCTATGAACAGCGCGAGGATTATGCAGACGACTACTACGAAAATGGCGAGCATCCGATATTCGCGGGACAGGAAGGCGTTCGCGCCCTCTCGAATGGCGTTCCCGATGAAGCGCACTTGCTCATTGCCTTCGTCGGCCTTGAGGATACGCATGGTGAGGACTGCCGCGAACCCGAGGGCCACTACGCCTGAAACTATTGCGAGGATGAGAATTCCCACGTTATACCTCCGTCGTAGAAACGGCCTCGCCACAGTTGTGGGAGGCCGTGATTCACTTGGCGTTCATTGCAGGTGGAAAAGTAACACAGGGAGCGTGGGAGGGTCAAGTTGGGGCACAGTTCGAGGTCGGAACTTTTACGCGCTAGTCAGCGTGGAGTAAAATAGTGCCCGGACACACTATCAGAACGGGGTGGTGAAAGATGAACAGACGATTTATGCGCGACCTTAGAAGGACGGTCGGGCGTATGGAGGCCCGGGAGGTCGTTGACCATAATGACAAGGGCAACCGGTACCGCGAGAGGGGTGAGTTCGACCGCGCGATACGAGAGTTCGACGAGGCGCTCAGCATCGCTCCGTATGTGGCTGAGATATACTCTAACCGCGGTGTCGCTCATGTAGGGAAGGGGCACTTCGAACGCGCCATCGCGGATTACGATGAGGCCATCCGGCTCAGTTCCGAAGTGGGCGAGTATTACGCCAACAGGGGGGCCGCGAAGCGCGCGAATGGAGACCTGGAGGGCGCGCTGTCGGACTATGATGAGGCCCTCCGGTTGGATCCCAGATTTGGCCCCGGCTTCTTCAACAGAGGGAACGCATACCTGGAGAGGAAAGAGTACAAGCGGGCCATCGCGGACTACATGGAATCCATACGACTGAATCCAGAGTACACCGGAACGTACATCAACATGGCGAACGCGCAGCGCGGCCTGGAGAGATACGACTGCGCCATCGCCGCGCTGGACAAGGCTATCGAACTCGAACCGGACAATCCCGACGCCTACGCCAACCGCGGCGAATCGTACCTGCGAAAGGACGATGAGGAACGCGCGCTCGCCGATCTCGACCGCGCCATAAGCCTGGAACCGCGCAACGCCGGCTTCTACTATTCTAGGGCCGAGGTATATATCCGCAGACTCGACCACAACCGCATCATCGCGGACGTGGAGAAGGCTATCAGGTACGACCGCAGGCCTGACTCCACTTACCATCTCACGCTCGCTGACGCCTACCGCAATAGGGGCGATGTCTTTCTGAAAGAGGGCGACTACGACCGCGCCATCAGGGATTTCAACAAGGCGCTGAAACACAATCCCGACGATGCCATGGCCTATAACGACAGGGGAGTCGCCTACGTGAGCAAGGGCAATTACGGAAGGGCGATGAAGGACTACAACCGCGCGCTCAGGCTCGACCCCGAAAGTTCCAAGACCTACCACGCTAGGGGAAGACTTCACGGGCTGCAAAAGCGGTACGACAGGTCCATCAGGGACCTCGACAAGGCTATTGAGCTTGCCCCAGACGTCGCGGTGGCATACGAGGACAGGGGCATATCATACGAACTGTCGGGCAGGACGGACAAGGCCATCGCCGACTATGACAAGGCGTTGAAGATGAACCCCGAAAGCGGCGATGGCTACTTCAAGAGAGGATGCTCGCGTCTGAGCAAGAATGAATGGGACAAGGCGCTGGAGGACTTCGACAAGGCGCTGGAGTTGGGCTCGACCGACAAGGAGATCTACCCGCTGAGGGCGAGCGCCCACCTGGAAATGAAGGAGTACGACAGAGCTATCCACGATTTCGACATGGCGATAGAACTGCTTCCCAGGGACCCCCATCCATACGTGGGCAGAGGAATCGCATACGGGCGCAAAGGCGACCAGAACGCCGCCGTCGCCAGCTACGACAGGGCCCTCCGCTTGGACCGAAAACACGCGCCCGGCTACATCAACAGAGGAGTCGCCTACTTCCACAAGGGGGACTATGACGCGGCGATGGCGGACTTCCAGATGGCGGTGAAACTGGACCCGCGCAACCATCTGAACTACTCCAACAGGGGGGAGATGTACCTGCATATGGGCCAGCCCAAGCGCGCCATAGCCGACCTTGACAAGGCTATCAGGATGAACCCGATGAACGTCGAGGCCCACAAGCACAGGGGAAACGCCTACATAGAGCTGGGCGACCGCGAGCGTGGAATGCGCGACCTGGCGCAGTATGAGCGAATGGGGGGCGATAACTGGCGCCTGAAAGCCTGAGCGAATTTGAAGGCCAGGATGCGCCATGCTATAATTCAGGGCGTAACGAATAACTCATCAAACGAGGAATCGGAAACGTTGTACAAGTTAGTTTCGGCTATCGGATGCTCCTGTAAGACCCTCCAGCGCGGGTAGGGTATTAGGAGACGACGGCAACCTAGAGGCAGACGACCACAGAAGGTCGCAAACGCCCTGGATCAGGCTCCATGCCAGCGCCTAGCGTTCGGCGATGGAGCTTTTTTATTGCCTGGGCCAATCGCTCCAGCCGAATCGGAACCGGCAGCGCCAAAAGCAATTTGGAGGTACTCGATGACCACAGCTACTCAAGTCAGACCGTTGACGCCATACCAGGTGAGAAGATACAGCCGCCACATCATCATGCCGCAGGTCGGGAGCGCGGGACAGCGTAAGCTGATAGATGCGAAGGTGTTGATCGTGGGAGCGGGCGGACTCGGTTCGCCAATTTCCATCTATCTGACGCTTGCGGGAGTGGGCGCTATCGGGATTGTTGACTTCGATACGGTGGACGTCACCAACCTCCAGAGGCAGGTGCTCCACTACGATAGCGACATCGGCAAGCCAAAAGTGCAGTCGGCCATCGAGACGCTCAGCGCGTACAACCCTGAGACGAACGTGATCGTTCACGAAGCGCCGCTGACTTCGGACAACGCGATGGAGATAATCCAGGACTACGACATCGTGGTCAATGGGGCGGACAACTTCCCGGCAAGATACCTGGTGAACGACGCCGCGTATCTCTCCGGCAAGCCGCTGGTGGACGGCAGCATTCTGCTGTTCGACGGGCAGGCGACGGTGTTCATTCCCGGGAAGGGATGCTATCGCTGTCTGTTCCCGACGCCTCCTCCTCCGGGCGAAGTCCCGAGCTGCGCGGAGGCAGGGGTGCTCGGAATGTTGCCGGGAATGGTAGGCACGATACAGGCGACCGAGACGGTGAAGCTGATTCTTGGAATCGGAGAGTCTCTGTCCGGGCGTCTGCTGCTGATAGACGCTCTTGAGATGGACTTCAGAGCGGTCAGGATGCGGCGTAATCCCAACTGCCCGCTGTGCGGAGACAATCCGACTGTTACCGAACTCATTGACTACGTCGCCTTCTGCGGCGGCGCGCCGCTTACAGGATAGATATGCGGCTCAAACCCGAAAACGGGACACCTAACCTGGAGGATTAGAAAATGGCAAGCGTTGCACACCCAGAATCTATCGTGACCACCGAATGGGTCGCCGATAACCTTGGCAATCCCAGCGTGCGGCTCGTGGAAGTTGATGTTGACACGGAAGCATACGACCAGGGCCACATCCCGGGCGCGGTCGGATGGAACTGGTCATCCCAACTCAACGACCAGCTTACGCGCGACATTCTTTCAGCCGAGCAGATGGGCCAGCTTCTGGGCGAGTCCGGCATCGGCACGGACACGACCGTAGTGCTGTACGGCGACAACAACAACTGGTTCGCCACCTACGCCTTCTGGCAGATGAAGATCTATGGACACTCCGACCTGAAGGTAATGGACGGCGGCAGGCAGAAGTGGATTGACGAGGGCAGGGAACTCACGACGGAAGCGACATCAGTGGAGAGCGCGGCATACGATGCCCCGGCCCCCGATCTATCCATCAGGGCTACCCGCGACTATGTCCTGAACGTGGCTTCCACGAGCAACAATACGGGCCTCGTGGACGTGCGCGCTCCTGACGAGTACAACGGCACGCTCCTCGCGCCGGCCAATCTGCCACAGGAAGGTTCGCAGCGCGGCGGACATATCCCGGGCGCGGCGAACATACCCTGGGCGACGGCGGTGGCCGAGGACGGCGCTTTCAAGTCGGTCGAGGAGCTCCAGGCGATTTACGGCGGAGCGGGAATATCCGGCGACGGCGAGACCATCGCGTACTGCCGCATCGGTGAGAGAAGCTCTCACACCTGGTTCGTTCTCTCCCAAATCCTCGGCTACGAAAAAGTCCGAAACTACGACGGCTCGTGGACCGAGTACGGCTCCATAGTCGGCGCTCCCATCGAGAGGTAGGGACTCATTCGGATCTGATACAGAAATGCCCCGCCGATCCGTCAGAGCGGCGGGGCATTTCTTGTTGCTTGATAGCCTCTATATCAAATTCTGCCGGTCAACTCTCTCCCCCGCGAGGAAGACGTCAGCCACCTGCCTGAGAGCCGATAGATCGTCCAGCGGGTTGCCGTTTACGACCAGCGCGTCAGCCTGCTTGCCAGGTTCGAGCGTCCCGACCTGATCCGCGATCCAGCATGAGCGGGCGGCGTCGCGGGTGGCGGACACGATTGCCTCCATGTTGGACATCCCCGCCATCGCGTGCGCTTCGATCTCGGTCTGGAAGTCGCCCATCTGGTAGTGTCCCCACGCCGAATCCGATCCGGCGGACATTACTACACCGGCGTCACGCATCCGGGCGAACTGGTCCATCCTTACTTCGGAAGCGGCGCGCGCCTGGTCGAGTTCGGCCTGCCGCTCAACGCTCAGACTGTCCATGCTTTCGAGCCGGCGTATCCGAGCCACAGACGCGCCTATGGTGGGGTTGACGAACACTCCACCCTCAGCGATGCGTTCGGCGATGTCTGGCCGGTAAGTGTCCGCGCCATCGGGGTCCTTGTGGACGCCGTGGATTATGGTGTCTATGCCAGCGTCTAGCGCATTCGACATACCCTGCGAGGATGCGCAGTGAGCCGCGGCGTGCCTGCCGAACTTGTGCGCCTCTTCGCAGATGGCCGTCAGTTCCTCGACGTTGAACGACGGCCTGAGCGGATGGCTGGTGCGGGTGCTGCCCCCGGTGGCGGTGATCTTTATGAAGTCCGCGCCCTCCTTGATGAGTTGGCGGACCGCGGCGCGACACTCGTCCTCCCCTGTGGCCTGTATGCCGAAGTAGCTGAGATGTCCGCCGATGATCGCCACTGGCCTGCCGGCGAGTACCAGCCGCGGAGACGGCAGGATGCCCATTTCGACAGCCTGACGCA
>JAAXHY010000124.1 GCA_012270665.1 Dehalococcoidia bacterium | reverse complement strand
GAGAGAAAGAGGGCCATGCCGTCGAGCAGTCCATAAGGGACGAAGGGGGTGAGGCGCTGTTCGCGCGATGCGACGTTTCGGACCGTGAACAGGTGGACGCGGCGGTGCAGAGAGTAGTGGACGAGTACGGTCGGATAGACGCGCTGTTCAACAACGCGGGCGGCGGCGACCGAAACAACTTCCCGAATGAGGAGGATGACGGGTGGGACAGGGTGATATCCGTGAACCTGACCGGGACTTTCTATATGTGCAGGGCGGTGTGGCCTCACATGGTCTCCGGCGGGGGTGGCAGGATAGTCAATATGTCGTCGGTGGCCGCGGTCAGGGGTTTCAGCAAGAAGATGTACGACCTGGTTGGCAGATACCCGTCGGCTTCCTACTATGCGGCGAAGGCGGGAGTGGACGCTTTCACTCGTTACGCGGCAAGCATGGGCGGCCAGCACAACATCCGGGTGAACTGCGTCCGGCCGGGGCAGATAATCACTCCCCTAACGGACGTTGGGGGTGGACACCATAGCCTGGAGGCGATGTTCGATTCCATCCAGATACTGGATGGCGCGGGCTACCCTGAAGACGTAGCGAACCTCGTGCTGTTCCTGGTGTCGGAGGAGTCCAGGTTCATAACGGGTGAGATAGTAAACGTGGACGGCGGGATGCCCGGCAAACTCTAAGGGACGCCGGATCAATAGCCGTCAGCAGGCGGGATAGTCAGCGCGGGCGGTGGAATGCCAAGGAAGACGTGAGGCGGGTTGGTTGAGGTAACGCCGCCCGTTAGAGCGGCGGGTAGAGGTGAGTGTCGCCGCCATGTGGATGATTCAGGAGGCGCCGCTCTGGATGGCGGCCAACGCGGAATCAATGTCCGGCAGCGACTTTCGCGCTGAATGGGTCAGGGCGCTGAAGGCGTCTAGCGTTTGATTCCCACAGCTCTGATGCCGGGCAGGGAGAAGTAGGCGTCGGGGTGAGCGCCCCATTCGCGCATTCCAGCGCGGACGGCGTCCAACTCGGCCTCGCTGGTTATTCCTAACTCCACCGACTCGCGGAACAGGGGTATGTTGTCGAGCCATGTGATGAACCGCTCGGCGGTTGTGGCCGTTGTTTCGCCAAAGGAGTTAGACACCTGGTTACGGACTTCGATGACATCGAAGCCCGCCTCCCGCATATACGCTCCCAGATAGCGTCCCCGATTTAGAGAGCCGCCGATGCGGTTGAAGCCGCCCTCGAACAACTCGAAGAATTTGCTGAATCCCTCGCTCTCGGGGACAATGAACGGAAAGGTCCAGTCGGTCTTGACGATGCCTGCCAGTCCGCCCGGCTTGACTACCCGGCGGAGCTCTCTCAGCGCCCGCACGGGGTCCGAGAGATGCTCCGTCACCGAGTGCGAGAAAACGACGTCGAATTCGCCGTTCTCAAAATGCAGGTCGTAGATGTCCCCCACGGTGAACTCGATGTTCCGGACTCCGCTATCGGCGGCCAGACGCGCGGCCTGTTCGACCATCGTAGGCTCTATGTCCGCGCCTACCACGCGGCCCGGGGCGACAGCCTCCGCCAGGCCGAGGGTTATCGCGCCCGGACCGCAGCCGCAATCGAGGAGACTCATGCCGGGCTTGAGGTGGGGCAGGATGAAGCCAGCCTCTACTTCGACATCACGGCCGGTGTAGCTGTCCTGTATATCGGATGAGTCGTAACCGTAGAACGACTTGCCATTGATTTCCGGGCGCCCGGCGGCGTCTTCAGTCATGTGGGGGACACGTCCTTTCCGTGCAGACTACTACTCTATACCGAGCTCCTCGCGCAGTTCATTGATTGTCTGGGCGCGGCTGCGGGTCGGTCGTCGTTCGCGCAGTCCGATAGGAAGGTTCTGCACCTCGGGCTCTATCTTGATAGCGACGAAAACCGGCCCTTCCTGCTGCATAATCTCCCCGACGCTGGTGCTGAACTCTTCCAGGTCGTCGAAGTTGTAAGCGGCGGTGTATCCCGCCCCCTTGGCCATCATGGCGTAATCAATTTCCTGGGAGTTTGGCACGGGCTGTCCGCCGGTGGTGGCGTAGCACTCGTTGTCGAGCAGGAAGTGGTAGAAGTTGGCGGGTTTCTTTCCGGCAATCGAGGCGATTGCGCCGAGGTTCATAAGCAGCGAGCCTTCGGCGTCGAACAGGACCACCTTTTCGTCCGGCAGCCCGAGCGCGAGTCCGAACGCGGCTGAGGTGGTCTGTCCCATTGCGCCGCCCAGCGAAATGTCGCGCTTCTGGTTGGTGCTGATATCCATCCAGTGCCGTCCGGCGGTCCCGGCGGCGCTGACTATCGCGTCGCCGCGATGTTCCTGAAATGCCTTGAATACATCTACTGGATCAAGCAATCGAATTAACCTCCGTTGAAGTTCGTGTGAGTGTAGCGCTCTGGTGACTCTTGATTGCGGCCCTACCTGTTGAAGCCGTGGTACTCGTCGCCGACCAGGATGGCGACAGGCTTGTTGGTGGCCCTGGCTTCCTCAAACGCGACGGAGATGCGGTCGCCGTCCTCGTTCTGTTCGACCAAGTAATAGTCTATGCCGAACGCGGTCAGGAAGGGCTCGGTGTATTTGGCTACCGAATCGGTTATGATACCTCGTCGGTTCCATCCCCTGTATCCGATGATCATAACGAGCGGGAATCCGGCGTCAATCGCCATTCCGCGAATGGAGTCGCCGGCCTCGAGCATTCCGGTGTTCTGAACCAGCACGACCGGCACTTTTCCGGCGATGTTGAGTCCCAGGGCGGTTCCCCAGGCTTCGCCCTCGCGCGAGACGGGAACGACATCCAGCCAATCCTGGGTCTCCATCAGTTCGTAGAGATAGTTAGTCTCGCTGTCGGGTATCGTTACGACGTGGGTTACGCCGTTCTTCTTGAACTCCTCGACCATGGTCTCGGGTCTGAGAATAGCGGCTTGCTGATGTACCATCCGTGTTCCTCCATGAATGATGATGAATTGTGGGTAAGCCCAAACATCCTGAGTCAGATGTTATCATATCAACAAGGACTTTTTTTAACTTTGAACCAGTGGAGCGTTGATCTATGCTGGATAAAAGAGACTCAAGGAGCGGCCACATTGGACTATACCATAGAAGGTAATCCTGACTATGGCCACTTGGCAGTCAGCCTGGAGCCGGGTGAGACATTCATCGCAGAAGGCGGTTCGATGGCCTGGATGTCGGACGGCATGCAAATCAACGCCAGGCTGCTCGGCGGGTTTACGCGGGCCCTGGTGAGGAAAGTAGTCGGAGGGGAGTCGCTATTTGTCGGGGAGTTCAGCCACTCGGATGGAGGCCAGGTGTCATTTTCACCCGCCGTGCCCGGGACTGTCCATCATCGCCAGGTGAATAATGACAAGCTCATACTGACCGGCGGATCGTTCATGGCGTGTACGGATGGCGTGAGACTGGGAACACAGTTCGGAGGTCTCAAGTCCATGTTTTCGGGCGAGGGGCTGTTCTTCATCGAATGCAGCGGGGCCGGAGACCTATTCTTCAACTCATATGGGGCCCTGATAGAGAAAGATGTCGCCGGCGACCTCACGGTGGACACGGGGCACGTCGTCGCGTGGGAGCCCACGCTTAGCTACACGATAAGGGGAATGGGCGGGCTGAAGAGTACGCTTCTTTCCGGCGAGGGTTTGGCAATGAGATTTTCCGGGGTCGGGAAGATATATCTCCAATCGAGAACGATGCCGGCGCTGGCAGGCTGGCTCGCTCCATTCGGATGACCGTCGTATCTGTAGATCGAGAGCGGAGACCGATGGCTAAATACACAGTATCCGAAGAAGGTTCGTACAGGTCCGTGATAGTTGAACTGGACCGCGGCGAGCAGTTCATATCGGAGGCCGGGGCGATGTTCCGCGCTTCGGACAATATTGAAATTGACGTTACTACTAGAAGTCGGGGAGCGGGAGGGCTTCTCAGCGGCGTCAGACGCATGATGTCGGGCGAGAGTTTCTTCCTGTCAACTTACAGGGCGCGAGACGGAGGTCCCGGAGAAGTTGGTCTCGCGCCGACTCTGGCGGGGGATGTAGTCGTCATCGAGTGTTCGGGGACAGGGGGCTGGCTGTGCGCGGGCGGGAGCTATCTGGGCTCTTCGGATGGTCTTAGCATTGATACGGAGTTCCAGGGATTCAGGGGTATGCTGTCCGGGGAATCTCTGTTCTTCCTCGACATAGAGGGAAAGGGCCAACTGCTGGTCAGCGCATTCGGGAGCGTGAAAGAGGTCGAAGTGGACGGAGCGCTCACCGTGGACACCGGTCACGTCGTGGCGTTCCAGGACACCCTGGAGTACACCGTCGGCAAGGCCGGGGGAAGCTGGCTCCAGTCGTTTCTGTCGAGCGAAGGCGTCGTCATGCACTTCTCCGGACAGGGAAAGGCTTACCTCCAGAGCCATAATCCGGACCAGTTCGGCCAGACGTTGGGCGGACTCATGCCTCCGAGGAGTTAGATCATGGAGTACACGATTCAGTCGCAGCCCAGCTACAGTCTGCTGGAAGCCACGCTTGGCAGCGGGGAGACTATAGTAGCGGAGTCAGGGGCGATGACGTGGATGAGCGGCAGTATTCGCATGACTACCTCCACGCGGGGCGGCGTACTGAGTGGTCTGGGCAGGTCGGTCTTGGGCGGCGAGAGTTTCTTCCAGAACACATTCCAGGCGGATGGAGCGGGCGGCATGGTAGGGCTTGCCCCCGGGCAGCCCGGCGACATCGTGGCCCACGAGATGACCGTGGGTTCTGAGTTGTTTCTTGAAAAGAGCGCCTATCTTGCCTCTGAAGAGAGTGTGAACATAAACACTGACTTCCAGGGATTGAGGGGCCTTTTCAATGAAGGTCTGTTCATTCTCAGAGCGTCGGGCAGCGGAATGCTCTTCTTCAACTCGTATGGCGATGTAGAGGAAGTGGATGTAGACGGCTCGTATCGAGTGGACAACGGTCACGCGGTGGCGTGGGAGCCGAGCCTGGACTACCAGATCATCAGGGGCGGACGCAGCATCCGTTCGTTTCTCTTTTCGGACCAGTTGATACTGCGATTTACCGGACACGGCAAACTGTGGGTACAGTCGAGAAACCCGCGGTCTTTGGCAAGTTGGGTGTTCCCGTTCAGGCCGCAGGCCAGCAGTGGCGGCAACTGAAGATACTCCTCACGGCGAGAAGAGGGACATTCAAAGGTCCAGGCCGGTTGAACCGCCGACTTAGGCTCTGGTCCTGAAGTCCGAGTTGAGCGAAACGAGTCCGCGGTGAATGTCATCTACCGCGCGGCATCCGCAGTAGGCCATCGCGCGGTCGAACTCGGTACGCATAATGTCCAGCATCTTGCGCACCCCCGCTTCGCCGCCGTTCGCCAGACCCCAGAATAGAGGCCGTCCCACGAATACGCCTCTGGCTCCGAGGGCTATCGCCTTCAGGACGTCCATGCCACGCCGCACACCCGAGTCGAGATAGACTTCCAGGTTGTCGCCAACCGCGTCGGCGATTTCGGGCAGAGTCTCGACGCTGGCGCGGGTGCAATCAAGCTGTCGGCCACCGTGGTTGGATACGACTATGGCGTCGGCGCCGTATTCGGCGCACATCACCGCGTCTTCGAGAGTCCTGATGCCCTTGATGACGAGCGGGAGGCCGGTCAGGTTTCTGAGCCAGTCCAGTCGTTCCCAGGTAAGTCCGGTGAATTCGGGCGGCTCCCAGTCCATCATATCCGGGATGCCGACGCTTCGGCGCATTATCAGGTCGCTCCGGTCAACGGGGCGCAACAGGCTGCCCCAGTAGAGGCCCGGTGTGGGCATGTGGGCGTTCCGGACGTCTCGTTCCTTCGGGCTTGGGGCAGGTGTATCTATGGTGAGGCAGATAGCCTTGTATCCCGCGGCCTTGGCTCTGGTGACGAGCAGTTCCGTAACTTCATCATCGAAATGGTAGAGCTGGAACCATAGCGGTCCGGTCGCCACGTCGGCGACTTCTTCTATGCTGTAGCCCGATCCGGTGGGGAGGGTGTAGAGCGTGCCCATAGCTCCGGCCGCCGCAGCCGTGGCGCGTTCGCCGTCGGGATGCACGTCGCGCTGGCTGCCAGCGGGGGCGACCATTACAGGGAAGTCTATCTTCTCCCCCAGGACTTCGATGGAAGAGTCCCTGTTTCCAACGTCCACGAGGAAGCGAGGATTTACGGTGATCTCATCGAACGCTTCCCGGTTTCTTCGGACTGTTATTTCATCCGCGGCTCCGGCATCCACAAACGTCCATTTGTGGTGGGGCAGGACTTGTTCCGCCATAGCTTCAAGGTCAAACAGTGATACCGGATTCATCGCGAGCGCAACCTCCTGAAAATTGTCCGCAGGATATAATGAACAGTTTTTCAGTAAATTGCAAGTGTGTCGAGGTCGAATTGTGGATTTCCAGGAATGGATCTGTCCGATGTCTGGAAATTAGCTGCCGATGTTCAGGGGCACAGAGCGGGTGGCTCCGAGACACATGCCAGTATTTGCAGTGGCTGTCCCAACCGGGGTCGGGACAGGAGCAATATTAGCCGCTGCTCACCTGTCTACGAACTTGGGTATCTCCATCTCCGGGAAGCCCGCGGCGCGGTGTTCCTCGAACAGCTCGTAGAACTCGTCAATGGTCATGCCGAAGGCGGCCTCGAATGCGAGACGCCATCCGGGCTGGGGATAATCGGCTTCGCGGATGCCACGTGGCATCATCCAAGCCTCCAGCAGCATATAGTACTCGGCCAACTTACTGACCCCTACACGGGACGCCAGCAGCTCAGTGGCAAGATGGCCGCAATGGTAGATACAATCGATGATGGCGCGTCTCTGCTCTAACTCAGCCTCGGACGCACCCTTGGGGTCAGTCCTCCCATAGCCCCCTTCTGGCCATAACTCAACGTCAGGAAGCGTCAGGTCAGTGGCCGACGCGAGCGAAACAGATTGTTCTCGTTGCTTAGACCCGGCATGGGGAATACCTAGGAGCTCCACCGAAATTAGATTCGTCATAAGCATTGCCATTCCCTCTGAGAGCCAACGGGGTGTCGTTACACCTGGGTGCTGCTCGAAGGCTGTCGGGTCTGTTGATAATCCTGCCATCCCTAGCTGAAAGTTGGCGTGAACTAACTCATGAATCATCACATTCTCTATTTCACGCGGTTGCCGGAGCGGCTCACCGTTTGAACGGCGCGGCATAATCGCTATGAAACCCCTGCCGGCGTTTCCTCTCGCAACTTCCCAGTACTTTCTGGACGTTTCAATCGTTATTCTATGCCACCGAGCGAAATAGCACGCCATCCTATCGAAATCGTTCTCCAGCAAGAAAATGATTTGTCCATGGGGGTCCGGCAATCCCAGCGACTTGCCGAACTCGTGCACAAGCCTAACGCTCCTTATAGCGGATTCGACATCCGAGCGGTCCACTTGGATACCAATATCCCATACGATGTAGGACGGCAGGCTCGGATCTTCGAGCAGGTCAGAGAATGGGCTGGGCGGCGGCATTGCCCCTGCCGCGGAATCGGCTATGCCAGGCTCCGGGAAACCAGCGGACGCGCGCTTCTCAAACAGTTCGTAAAACTCGTCCAGGGTAATGCCGAAGGTGGTCTCGAACACCTTCGGCCAGGCTAGGCCGGTACTCAGTGAATCATAGTAGGCGAATATGGACTCAGGACCGCTCCACTCAGCCAGCAACTCCGCCGCAAAGAACGCGTACTCGTAAGACAACCGAGTAGAATAGAAGCCCTCGCTAGTTTCCATCTTGCTCAATGGCAGGGTCAATGCTTCCCACAGGGTTGCGTAGCGGCTCCAGGACAAGTCGCAAGACTTCGGATCCTGGTCTCTAGTCGCCAGATATGCAAGATAGTCGGCGTAGCCTTCCGATAGCCATCTCGGGCCCTCACGAGACACGGCATCCCTGGGAGCGCCTTCCCAGATCCCAGTCAGCGCGCGCCGGTAAAGGTCAAACATGTTCCTCGCCAATAACCGTTCGCGTTCATCCGGAGAGTCATCTTGGTATTCGCTTGCCGACGTGTTCATCGCCAGGAAATCTCTGCTGGAAAATATCCATCTCTTTTCTTCCTTAAAACTTGGCCAAAACCAGTCTTCATACCTGCGCCCGGTGGTCTCCTCGAATTCAGCCGCTAGAGAATCCAGGTCGTGGTAGAGGAAGATTGTAATAGGGCGGTCAATACGTGGCAGTCCATGGCTAACGGCGAGCTCGTGTACGTCCCGCACAGTTGCCCGGACCTCGGACCTCGCCGCTCGACTCACTTCGTCTCCAATCTTCCAGATGATGTAGTCGGGGGATGGCTGGCGAGACAGCCGCTCTCTGACCTGTTCCGACGTTTCGCCGGTGTGTGGCGCGATGAGGTTTTCTATGAATAAGTCGGACAGCAGTTTATTGATGTCGTTGGAGAGCAGACCCTTATCATACGCATCGGTGAGTACGGCATTCAGGAACTGGAACGCAGATTGGCCTTCGACTGATAGGCGTTCTCTGACCTGTTCGACGGTTTCATTCGTGTGCGGCGCTATGAGGTTCTCGATGAATAGATCGGAGAGCAAATCGTTGATGTTGTCGGAGAGCAGACCCTTGTCGCTGGCATCGTTGAGCGTGGCGATGAGAAGGTCGAATGGATTCACTTCAGTCGTGGTCTGGTAATTGGGGGCGGCGGACACGATTCCAAGAGTAAATGCCGAAAGCATGGCAAAGGCGGCGGTTCCTATCAGAACCTTCTTGGACATGGACAATCTGACGAGACCTCAAGCGATACGAGCTTATTTTAATCCCTGTCAAGGGGATTCTATGCGGGGCAATTCAATTATGGATAAGTGAGATGTGGTTATGGTTATACGGCAAGCGCGCCTATTTTCTCGTATTCGCCCTTGACGATTGGCTTGGCGTCAACTTCGAGCCAGTCTTCCAGTATCTCGGTATAGACGCTGCGGAAATCGAGGTTGAACGCGAGGTCGCCTTCCACGAGCTTGTCGGGGTCCAGTGACGGGTAGTCGCTGTAGTTGCCGCCGTTCACGCCGTCGCCAATCATGAAGGCGACGCCGCCGGACCCGTGGTCGGTGCCGTTGCCGTTATCCTTGACGCGCCTTCCGAACTCGGAGAAGACGAATATCAGCACGTCCTCGCTGGCATCCTGCTCCTTGAGGTCAGTGTAGAGGTCGTAGATGCCGCCGGCCACGTGGTTCCAGAGCGTCTTGTGGAGGGCGACTTCGTTGGTATGGGTGTCGAAGCTGCCGTGCTGGGTGTAGCAGATGCGTGTCCCGATGTCGGCGGTCAGCACCTGGGCCGCGTCACGGGCGCGCTGGGCGAATCCGTTGGATGCGTACTCGACGTTGGAGGAGTACATATCGGGCACGCCACTCAGGATCTCGGAGCCTTTCAGAGCGTCCAGACCCGTCTGGCTGAGGAAGTCCATCACGGGGCCGCTGCCTATGGCGTGAGTGTACATGTTTCGGAAGGCTTCCAGAGCTTCGGAGCGCTGGTTCCCGCCATCCATGTGGTTGAGCAGGCCGTAGGTACTGAGGTCGGATACCGACGCAACGGGGGCGTTCTTCGCTACGAGCGCCCTGGGAAGGGCGGCGCTGAAGTTGACCGCCGCGACTACGTTGTCGCCTTCGGGGTGCATTTCGCGCACGGCCTGGCCCAGCCAACCCTCGTCGCCGACCTTGGTGGGCTCGGCGGTGTGCCAGATGTCCA